>JACCVA010000259.1 GCA_013698435.1 Nocardioidaceae bacterium
GGGTTGAAGACGGTCTGCACTCCCTGCAGGTTCTCCACGGAGCTGACCAGTGCGTCGGTGTCCGTGGGGTCGTCGAGTGTCACCCAGTACGCGGTGGCCATGTCGGACACCTTGATCTGCTTGGCGATCCCGGTCGGGTTGCCGTCCTCGTCGAGGTTCGTGGCCTGGAAGCCCTCGTACGCCTCCTGCCGGCTGCGGTACCGGTACGACGCGACGTAGTCGCTCTGGTCGATGACGTCCTTGACCGACGCCTCCTGCTGCCGCGTCGCCTGTCCACTGACGCACTGCGGCGACGTGGAGCTCTTGGCACAGAACGCGATCTGAACTTCGAGCAGGCCACCCAGGTGGGTCTCGATCTTCTCGACCTGGGCGCGTATCAGCAGCCCCATCGCCACCAGCATCAGCGAGATCCATATCGTCAAGATGACGGCAATCGTCATCGATACGTTGCGCTTGAGCCCGCTGGCGAGCTCAGAGGTGACATATCGCAGTTGCATGGGTTCCCGGTTCTGTGCGAGGTCTCGTCGGGTTGCCGCGTCGAGCGGCGGTGTCAGCCGTGGTAGCCGTAGACGCCGCGGGCCTGGTCGCGGACGACCTTGCCCGAGTCGAGCTCGATCACCCGCTTGCGCATCTGGTCGACGACTCCAGAGTCGTGGGTGGCCATCATCACGGTGGTGCCGGTGCGGTTGATCCGGTCCAGCAGCTTCATGATGCCCACCGATGTCGACGGGTCCAGGTTTCCTGTCGGCTCGTCGGCGATCAAGATCATCGGCCGGTTGACGAAGGCGCGAGCGATGGCCACCCGCTGCTGCTCACCGCCAGACAGCTCGTCGGGCATCCGATGGCCCTTACCGCCCAGGCCCACCAGATCGAGTGTCTCGGGGACCACCTTGCGTACCGTGCTCTTGGGCTTGCCGATGACCTGGAGTGCAAAGCCGACGTTGTCGGCCACCGTCTTGTTGGGCAGCAGCCGGAAGTCCTGGAAGACGGTGCCGATCTGGCGGCGCAACCCGGGCACCTTCCAGGAAGCGAGCCGGTTGATCTCCTTGCCGGCGACATAGACGCGACCGGTCGTAGGACGCGCTTCGCGCAGGACCAGCCGAAGGAAGGTGGACTTGCCGGAGCCGGAGGCGCCCACCAGGAAGACGAACTCACCCTTCTCGATCTCGACGTCGATGTCGTCGAGCGCAGGACGGGTCTGGCCGTCGTAGGATTTGCTGACTTTCTCGAACCGGATCACTGAGCAGATTCTAGGCGACCCACACAGGGCGGCAGTGCAAGCCGTCCCGGCGCGCCTTCGCCAGGAGCCGGGTGAGCGGGTGCTTGGGCGGGCGTCGTCAGGCCCTCAGGCGCGCAAGGCCTCGCCGGCTTCCAGGCGCATCGCCTCGAGCGTCTCGATCTGGCCGACCGCCCGCTCCTCCAGGTCGTCGAGGTCGACGATGGAGATGCGCGTGTCCGTGTCAGCGAACTGACGCAACAGCCGCCACAGGCAGAGCTTGCCCTCGACACCCAGCCGCAAGGACTCCAGCTCGATCACGTCACTGAGCGGCGACCGGTGCACCCAGGTGCCGTTCGGCTTGAGCCGGCCGAGCTTCTCCACCGCCCAGCCCGCGGCGACTCTGTGCTTCTGGACGGGGGCCCCGAGCGTCTTCATCAGGCTCACGAGACTGGCGCGGTCCTGCTCCACCTCTGCCGCGAGGCGGGACAGCTCGGTGCGTCGATGGGCGGCCAGCTGCCCTTTCGCTGAGCGCCGGATGAGCTCGACACCCACCGACGCGCCGGTGAGATGGTCGTTCAGGTAGATCCCCAGCAGCTCGTCAGGTGAGGGATTCGAGGTCGACAGCAACATGTTCTCGCTTTACCCGACTTGGAACGAGTCGAAACGCCGGCGAGGGAAGCTGGTGACCTGTCAGGTCAACACGGCCGACCGGCGCCAGCGGATACCGGCCTCGACGAAGCCGTCGATGTCGCCGTCGAGCACCGTAGACGGGTTGCCCTCTTCGTAGTCCGTCCGCAGGTCCTTGACCATCTGGTAAGGGTTCAGCACGTAGGACCGCATCTGGTCGCCCCACGACGCCATCACGTCGCCGCGGATCTCGTCAAGGGTGGCCTTCTCCTCGGCCCGCCTGATGGCGAGCAGCCGTGCCTTCAAGATCACCATCGCGGTGTTCTTGTTCTGCAGCTGGCTCTTCTCGTTCTGGACGGCCACCACGAGACCCGTCGGGAGGTGGGTCAGGCGAACCGCGGAGTCGGTCGTGTTGACGCTCTGCCCGCCCGGTCCCGAGGACCGGAAGACGTCGACCTTGATCTCCTCCTCGGGGATCTCCATCTCGTCTGTCTGCTCGATCACCGGCACGACCTCGACCGCGGCGAACGAGGTCTGGCGACGGCCCTGGTTGTCGAACGGCGAGATCCGCACCAACCGGTGGGTGCCCTGCTCGACGCTGAGCGTGCCGTAGGCGTAGGGCGCCTTGACCGCGAACGTCGCTGACTTGATGCCCGCCTCCTCGGCGTACGACGTCTCGTAGACCTCCGTCGGGTACTTGTGCCGCTCGGCCCAGCGCAGATACATCCGCATCAGCATCTCGGCCCAGTCGGCGGCATCGACGCCGCCCGCGCCGGACCGGATCGTCACAAGCGCATCACGCTCGTCATACTCGCCCGAGAGCAAGGTGCGCACCTCGAGCGCCTCGATGCTCTTGGTCAGCCGGTCGAGCTCCACGTCGGCCTCCCGCTGGGAAGCACTGTCGCTCTCCTCGGTGGCGAGCTGCGCCAGCACCTCGGCGGCCTCGAGCCTCCCCCGCAGTCCGGTGACCCGCTCCAGCTCAGCCTGGAGGACCGAGAGTCGGCCGGTGACGCGCTGGGCGTTGGCTTGGTCGTCCCACAGGTCAGGGGCGGCGACCTGCTCCCCCAGCTCCGCGATCTCGGTGCGGATCCGGTCGAGGTCAAGCACCTGCTCGAT
>JACCVA010000275.1 GCA_013698435.1 Nocardioidaceae bacterium
AGCGCATGCGGGCCCATCACATGCGGGGCTCATCGGCGCTTGGCTACGAGGCCGACACCGTGCTGGTCATGAATGACAAGTACGACTCAGTGGCCCGTCACCACCTCGTCTACAACGTAGGAGCCGCGGAGCGGTTCAAGGACTGGGTGGTCGTGACGATCGAGAAGAACCGCAGCGGGACGGTCGGTCTCGACCTCGAGTTCCGCAAGCGCTTCGACCAGTGCCGGTTCGAGGGCCACGGACAGCACGTGGCGGAACAGCTCGTCGACGACCGCGTCTACGTCGAGTAGCGCAACCGGCCGGGTCGGAAACAAGCCGCGGTCCGCACCGCCGCCGCCGTCTCAGCATTTGCTCGGGCGGTGACTGCGTCGAGGCCCAGAACAGGGACCGTTACGCTCCCGATCTGACGACCGACGCACGGCGGCCGCGGATCCGAGCTCAAGGTCACGACGATGCGGGTCGCCGTCACACGCCTGCGCGACAGCGGCGTGCCGCTCGTCCGCTCGACGATCTCCGCGACGGCCTCGGCGCTCACGACCGCCGCTAGATCAGGCGGACAGCGAGTCGGCGTCCACGATGCTGTAGGAGTAGCCCTGCTCGGCGAGGAAGCGTTGCCGGTGCTGGGCAAAGTCGGCGTCGACAGTGTCACGAGCGACAACGCTGTAGAACCGCGCCGTGCGTCCGTCGCCCTTGGGACGCAGCAGGCGGCCGAGTCGTTGGGCCTCCTCCTGTCGCGACCCGAAGGTCCCGGACACCTGGACAGCGACCGTCGCCTCAGGGAGATCGACGGAGAAGTTCGCCACTTTGCTCACCACGAGCAACGAGAGCTCTCCGCAGCGGAACGCCGCGAACAGCCGTTCACGCTCCTTTACCGGCGTTTCTCCCTTGATCAAAGGCGCGCCGAGGTGCTCGGCCAGCTCGTCGAGCTGGTCGATGTACTGCCCGATCACGAGGGTGGGCTCATCCGGGTGCGTTGAGATGATCTGATCCACGACCGGGTTCTTGCCAGCACAGCACGCAGCGAGCCGGTAACGGTCCTCTGCCTCAGCGGTGGCGTAGACGAACCTTTCGCTGTCGGTCAGCGACACCCTCACCTCGAGACACTCCGCGGGGGCGATGTAGCCCTGGGCCTCGATGTCCTTCCAGGGCGCGTCGAAGCGCTTCGGACCGATCAGCGAGAACACATCACCCTCCCGACCGTCCTCACGAATCAGCGTTGCCGTCAGGCCGACCCGGCGGCGGGCCTGCAGCCCAGCCGTCATCCGGAAGATCGGCGCCGGAAGGAGGTGGACCTCGTCGTAGATGACCAGACCCCAGTCACGAGCTTCGAAGAGCTCCAGGTGGGCGTACACCCCTTTGCGACGCGTTGTCATCACCTGATAGGTGGCGATGGTTACCGGGCGAATCTCCTTCACCGCGCCGGAGTACTCGCCGATCTCGTCCTCGGTGAGCGTCGTTCGCAGCAGCAGCTCCTTCTTCCACTGGCGCGCAGAGACGGTGTTGGTGACCAGGATCAACGTCGTCGCCTGCACTTGCGCCATCGTCGCCGCGCCGACGAGCGTCTTCCCGGCGCCGCACGGGAGGACGACGACCCCAGAGCCGCCGTGCCACAGCTGCTCGACGGCTTGCTGCTGGTACGGCCGCAGGGACCAGCCGTCCTGGACGAGCTCGATGCGGTGCGCCTCGCCGTCGACGTAGCCGGCGAAGTCCTCAGCCGGCCAACCGATCCTGAGCAGCGCCTGCTTGAGGTTTCCGCGCTCGGAGGTGTGGACCACGACGCAGGCGTCACCCAGCCTGGCCCCGAGCATCGGCGCGATCCGCTTGGCCCGGACCACTTCCTCAAAGACCGCCTGATCGGTGCTCGTGAGGACGAGTCCGTGCGTCGGGTGCTTGTCGAGGCGGAGCCTCCCGTAGCGACCCATCGTGTCGGCGATGTCAACGAGAAGTGAGTGCGGCACCGGGTAGCGGGAGAACGTCAGCAGCGCGTCGACCACTTGCTCGGCGTCGTGCCCGGCAGCGCGGGCGTTCCACAGGCCGAGCGGCGTGAGCCGGTAGGTGTGCATGTGCTCAGGTGAGCGTTCGAGCTCCGCGAATGCCGCAATCGCGCGGCGGCAGTCGCGGGAGCGGGGGTGGTCGACCTCGAGGAGGAGCGTCTTGTCGGACTGGACGATCAGGGGACCGTCGGTCATACGCGGGACTCGGCTTTCCGGCGCGCCCGGTAGGCGGCCACATTGGCTCGTGAAGAGCAGCGGTCGGAGCAGTAGCGGCGTGAGGAGTTGGGGGAGGTGTCGATGAAGACGTTGTCGCACTTGGCGGACGAACATACGCCGAGGCGCGTCGGCCCGAAGTCGACCACCAGCATGGCCAGCCCCATGACGCACTCCGCAGTCATCAACGACGACACGCTCGAACCACGCTCGGCGACGTGTAGGTGCCAGGTCGAGGAGTCGTGGCCGGCGATGTGCGGAGAGACCGGGTGCTTGCGCAGCAGGGCGTTGACCAGCGAAACAACCTGTTCCTCGTCGCCGGCACTGGAGGCCTCGAAGACCGGCCGCAGCTCCCGGCGGAGCCGCTTCATGACCGGCAGGTCACGTGGCTCGACGCGGCGCAGCAGCCATTGGCGAGCCGCCAGGTAGTCGGCCAGGTCTGACTCCGTGTCCAAGGGTGAGTTGACCAGGCCGGCCGCCAGGTCGGCATAGCGCACGAAGTCCACGAGCCCATGGTACGGGTCAGCGCCTGGAAAGCGTAATGGGCAACCTCGAAATTGAACATTACGTTAGCCGGAGTCAGCGGCGCCTCAGGCGCCCGGGCGCAGGATGTGCGCGGCCGTGATTCGTCTGAGCGGAAGCTGCATCGACTCGTCGGTCTTGGCGTCCCGCGCCTCGACCAGACCTTCCTCGACCGATGCGATCTTGAACAATCGCTCGGTGCGCCGGCCGGCTTTGTCGACGTAGCCGCACCAGACGACCTCACTCGTCTCGACCGCTTCGCGGAGGGCGCCGAGCGGCGAGTCGAACACGTCGCCCCAGCTGGAGCCGGTGTGGGCGTCGGTCGAGGGAGGTGGATCGGCCTCCTCCTTGCGCAGCACCTCGACGACGCGGGCGATCTCCGCGGCGTCCGGGTAGGCATCGGCGGCGAGCTCTGTGGGCACCTGCGCGCTTGCCCGCAGTGGCTGCCGATGACGGTGCGTGGCATCCCAGCTCCCCTCCGCGGCCGGCGGCGGCTTCAGCCGGTCAAGGTCGCCCACCAGGTAGCGCAGCGGCTGAGGAAGCGGCGTGCGCGACCGCGACTGCAGCGTGGCGAGGATCGTGTCGCTGTCCCAGCCGAGAGCGCGGGCGCGCTGGAGCGACTCGGTCGAGAAGCGGTAGACGGTCGCTCCGCCACGGGACTCCACATCTGCGAGCGTGCCGAGATCATGAGCCGCCTGCGGTGTCAACGGTCCCGGCGCGATTGCCGTGAAGTCCGCCTGCACGACGACATGCTCCACCCGCTCCGGGAGCAGCGCCGCCAGGGCGTTGGCGTCCGGCGGCATGGCGTAGGTCGCCAGCGCGCCGAGCCCGGTGAGCCCCAGCCAGGAAGCTTGTTCGAGCAGGTCGGCGGCCTGTCGGTCGGTGCGTCCGGGGCGGCGCGGCCGTTGCCAGTCGAGCCAAGCGCGGACGTCAGCAGGAGTCAGCACGCGTCCCTCGTCCGGTGGTCCGAACGCACCTAGAGCGAGGCGTTTCACCCAGCCGAGCCCCGTTGAGGGTTGCCGTTCGAACCAGGCTTCCACGAGCTGCACCCATTGGGCCTGCAGGTCGAGCCTTTGCCAGTTGTCAAAGGCCGCAGTGGGCACGAGAATGTCGTCACGCTCGTCCGAGGAGACGCCGAGCAGCCCCGCAGTGCGGACAATGTCGAGGTGGGTGACAGCCGCGGCCGAGCGGACGTCGAGCATCTCCGCCAGCAGGCGCAGGTCCCTCGTCGCCGGCCCGCCGTCACGGCGCAGCCGCAGCGGCTGGTGGTCACAGTGCTCGACGAGACAGTCCATCCGGCGGACGAGCTCGAAAGCCGAGCCGGCAGCTGCCTTCGTCACCAGGGTGGGATCTCGCCTCTCGGCGTCGGTGAACGTTGGCGGCTGCGCGAGCGGCGGGGACTGTCCGAGCGGCTCACTGCCCGACACCGTCTTCTCGAACACGTTGGACAAGGCCCGTACCGGCCGGAGCACAGCCGAGTCGCCCCAGGCCAGGGCCAACGACCGCAACCGCTCGGATGCGTGCTCCACGTCAGCCAGCTCGACCCCGTCGACGACGAGATCGGCCGGTTTGAAGGCCCGTGAGCCGCTGGCCACGCCGGCCACCCATACTTCGAACGCCGTCAGGCGCTGCAGGGCCAGCGTGATCGAGTGGCGGGTGGTCGCCCGGGAGGCCAGCTCGGCGAACCCCGTCGGAGCGGGCACCGCCAGGTCGGGTCGGTCGATCAGCAGCTGGGTCAATGCGGGCGCGTCGAGCTCGCGAAGCATCTGTGTGAGAGTGCGTGGCGGCACAGCCGGGGAAGGACCCATCAGCCCCACGGTAGTCGGTCGCACCAAGGCCGGCGCGACAAAGGCGACCGCGGGGCCGGCAACCAGAGTGCCGAGAAGGTAGTGGACTGCGGCCGTGGGAGTATGGCCCGGACATCGAGAGGGGTCGACTTATGGCGCTCATTCAGGCGCGCGGGCTGAGCAAGACGTTCGGAGGCAAGGCGGCGGTGCAGGGCTTGTCCTTCGACGTTGTGCCCGGGTCGGTGACCGGATTCCTGGGACCGAACGGGGCCGGCAAGTCGACCACGATGCGGCTGATGCTGGGCCTCGACAACGGTGACGGGGTCACGACGTACGACGGCGTGCCCTACCGCGAGCTGAAGCACCCGCTCCGGCAGGTCGGATCGGTGCTGGACGCCAAACCGTTTCACCCCACTCGCAAGGCGGTCAACCACCTGCGCATGCTGGCGGTGTCCAACGACATCCCCCGCAGCCGCGTCAACGACGTGATCAACCTGGTCGGCCTCGGCGACGTCGCCAATGCGAAGCCGAAGACGTTCTCCCTCGGTATGGGCCAGCGGCTCGGTCTCGCCACCGCCCTGCTGGGCGACCCCGGCACCCTCATCCTTGACGAGCCGGCCAACGGCCTCGACCCCCAAGGGGTGCACTGGCTGCGCAACATGCTCAAGGCGCTTGCCGGACAAGGCCGCTCGATCTTCGTCTCCAGCCACCTGCTGTCGGAGATGGCCTTGATGGCCGACTCGCTCGTTGTCGTCGGTCGCGGCTCGCTGATCGCCAGTGGCAAGATGAGTGACTTCATCTCTACGAGCAACCGCAACGCCGTCCTCATCCGTGTCGACAACCCCGAACTCATGACGCGCGAGCTGCGGGCTCGCAGCGCGGTTGTCGTCACCGAGCCCGATGGCCGGCTCGCCGTCACGGGTCAAGACTCCGACCAGGTGGGCGGCCTCGCGCACGAGCTCGGCGTACGTGTGTTCGAGCTGTCCAACCGGGAAGCCACCCTCGAGGAGGCGTTTCTCGACGCCACCGGCGCGTCGGAGGAGTTTCGCGCCTCGATGGGCTTCGGCAACCAGTCGCCGGCGTTCGGCGGTCCGATGATGGGCCAGCACGGCTATGGACCGGGGGGTCCCGGCGGTCCCTCGCAACAGAGCTACGGGCAGCCACCTCAGCAGGGGTACGGCCAGCCACCTCAGCAGGGGTACGGCCAATACGGCCAGCCGCCGCAGCCGGGCTACGGCGATGCCCCGCCGCAAGGAGGCGCCTCAACGCCCACACCCGCCGACACCAGCTCAACCGAAGACGACCACCGCCGGAATGGAGACAGCTCATGATCGGCGCCCTCAAGTACGAGTGGGCGCGCATCACCAGCATTCGTTCCAGCTACTGGATGTCGGGGTTGGCCCTCACTCTCAGCGCAGGCATCGCCATCATCTTGTGTCTCGTCGTCAACGCCGCCAACGACGCCGGAGACCTGGGAAACCTGGCGGGTCAGTCGACGTTCTCGACCTGGATCGTGACGTCCGGTGCCTCGGGGCCCGGGATGCCGATCCTCGCGGCGGTGTTCTTCGCCGTGATGGGGTGCATGGCCATGGGCCACGAGTACCGGTACGGCACCAACAAGGCTACGTTGACCGCGCTGCCCGACCGCATCGCGGTGCTCGCGTCGAAGTCGCTCGTGTTGTCCGCCTGGGTGGCCGCCCCCGCCTTGCTGATCCTGCTGCTCAACACCGCGATCGCGTGGCTGTTCGTCGACGGGATGAGTCTCGACGGTGGCTCGCTGCGGCCGATGTTGTTCTTCATGCTGTACTGCGTCGGCTTCGGTCTCGCCGGCATCATGCTCTCCTCGATCACCCGCAACCAGGTGGGGTCGATCGTGGCCGTGCTCGTGTGGCCGCTCGTGCTCGAGCCGATCGTGTTCGCGATCTTGCGCATCACCGCGCTCAGCGGCTCCGACATCGGCCTCGGCAAGCTGGCCAACCTGTTGCCGGCCTCCGCCGGCCGCAGAACGATGTTCCGGCCGTTCGACCTGTTCGCGAACCTCGACGTCTCGTCCGAGACGACGATCTGGGGCCTGGGCGCGAGCACGGCCGTCTTTTGGATCGGCATCGCGATCCTGGTTGGGATCGGCGGCACACTGTTCGTCAAGCGCGACGCCTAGGATGATGTTGCTGGCGTCGGCGCAGCAAGGCGGCCTACGCTGACGGTCATGGTTGAGCATCCGCGCGACCCCAGCTTGTCCTTCACCGCCGGCCCCACCGACGTACCGCTGCTCGAGGAGACGATCGGAGCCAACCTCGAGCGCACCGTCGCGCAGCACGGCGACCGAGAGGCCCTCGTCGACGTGGCCACCGGGCGCCGGTGGACCTACGCGGAGTTCGACCGCGCCGTCAACGAGGTGGCGCGAGGGCTGCTGGCCCGTGGCATCGCGGTCGGCGACCGCGTCGGGATCTGGGCACCGAACTGTGCGGAGTGGTCGATCGTGCAGTACGCCACCGCCAAGATCGGCGCCATCTTGGTGAATATCAACCCCGCCTACCGCACCCACGAGCTGTCGTACGTCCTGAACCAGAGCGGCCTGCGGACGCTCATCTGCGCAACGGAGTTCAAAGCCAGCGACTACCGCGGCATGGTCGACGAGGTGCACGGCGACTGCGCGGCGCTGGAGGACGTCATCTACATCGCTACCTCCGACTGGGCGGAGCTCCTCGCGGCGGGTGCGGGTCTGGCTGACGGTGCGGTACCCGAGCGACTGGCGTCGCTCGCGCCGACCGACCCCATCAACATCCAGTACACGTCTGGCACGACCGGGTTCCCCAAGGGCGCGACGCTGAGCCACCGCAACATCCTCAACAACGGCTACTTCGTCACCGATCTCGTCGGCTTCACCGAGCAGGACCGGCTCGCCATCCCGGTCCCCTTCTACCACTGCTTCGGCATGGTGATGGGCAACCTCGGCTGCACCAGCCACGGCGCGGCAATGGTGATCCCGGCGCCGGCGTTCGACCCCGAAGCCACCCTGCAAGCCGTTGCCGACGAGAGATGCACAGCCGTCTACGGCGTCCCGACGATGTTCATCGCGATGCAGAACCACCCTGGCATGCACGGTGACGACGGGCCGGCGTACGACCTGTCCACGTTGCGCACCGGGCTGATGGCGGGCTCGCCGTGCCCGATCGAGGTAATGAAGCGTTGCGTGAGCGAGATGCACATGGCCGAGGTGGGCATCGCCTACGGCATGACCGAGACGTCCCCGGTGTCGACGCAGACGCGAGTCGACGATGACCTCGAACGGCGTACGTCGACGATCGGACGCGTCCATCCGCACGTCGAGATCAAGATCATCGACCCCGTCACCGGCGAGACGCTCCCACGTGGCGAGCCGGGAGAGCTCTGCACGCGCGGCTATTCGGTGATGATCGGCTACTGGGATGAGCCGCAGCTGACGGCCGAGTCGATCGACGCCGACGGATGGATGCACACCGGAGACCTCGGGGTCATCCGCGAAGACGGCTACGCCAACATCGTGGGCCGGATCAAGGACATGGTGATCCGGGGCGGTGAGAACGTCTACCCACGTGAGATCGAGGAGTTCCTCTACACCCACCCCGACATCGCCGATGTGCAGGTGATCGGCGTCCCGGACGCGACGTACGGCGAGGAGGTCTGCGCCTGGGTGAAGATGCGTGAGGGAGCGGCACCGCTGGATGCTGCTGCGCTCCGCGAGTTCGCTCGGGGCAAACTCGCCAATTTCAAGATCCCGCGCTACGTGCTGGTCGTCGACGAGTTCCCGATGACGATCACCGGCAAGATCCGCAAGGTGGAGATGCGGGAGAGGACCGTGTCCGAGCTCGGACTCGACACCTCGCGTCGCGACGAGAGCTCAGTCGAGAGTCAGGTAGGTCCGACGGGCTGACTCGGCGTATCTCACATACCCGAACCATTGCTTCGACTCGTCGAGCCTGCCCCACGACACAGTCATCTCGAAAAGTCGCCCGCCCGTCACCCGCAGCGGCCGCGGCGAGATCTGCGCCCGCGCACGCACTCCCTCGGGCAGGAGCCACCCGGTCAGCTGGGCCGGTGTGCTGGTCGTGCTGTTGGACGCGGACGAGACGGCGTACACCTCGTAGACGCCTGACGGCGGCTGCACCAGCGTCACCCGCTCGTCACTGGCGAGGGAGTCCGCCGACGCCACCAGCCTGCCGTCGCGATAGACGAACAAGTCGAGGTCATCGCCGTCGTGGGATGCCGCCAGGGCAAACCGTGCCACGGCGGTGCTCGTCGGTACGGCGAACGAGGTGGCGACGGCGCTGGAGCTCGCGACCGGTCGGGCGGGATCGAACCTACCCGGCTGCAGGGACAGGTCGGTCGGTGCCGCGCCCACCAGACCCACCAGCGACGCCCGCAGCGTGCCGGTTACGCCGGCGCGAGCCACGACGTCGGCGCTGCGGGCAGCCAGTTGGGCCGTCACCTCCTCGGGGGCGCGCAGGTACTGAGGTCGCACCACGAT
>JACCVA010000295.1 GCA_013698435.1 Nocardioidaceae bacterium
CCGCGAGCTCCTCGACCGCCGCCGGGCTCACCTTCATCACGTCGCGCCCGTACGGCTCGAGCAGGTGGCTGCCGAGGCCCATCTCGTTCGCGACGTCCTCGATCGGCTTGAGTGCGGCCGCGCGGGCTATCTCCAGGTTGCCGTGAGCCATCTGGTGTCTCCTTAGCTGTGGGCTGTCGCGCGAGGCTCGCCGCGAGGGTCGGTGAGGGTGAAGCCGTCGACGTCCACGCCAAGGTCGGTGCCGGCGTCGAGCAGGGCGTCGAAAAGGTACTGGCCTGACGAGCGCTCGCAGTGCAGGAGGTACGACGGCGTACCGTCCCTGTCGTCGCGGACGATATCGGTCGCCAGGCCGGCAACCGCAGTCCGCAACGCGCTGCCGTCCGGACAGGCCGCGTCGGTGAGGTCGACGGCGCACTCCCTGGCGAGCAGGTCGGCGGCGGCAGGCCCGGTGAGCCGCATCAGCGCCCGGCCATGGGTCAGGTCGACGACCGTGACGAGCTCGCCGGAGTCAGCGGACGCGCCCGGGGTCGACCGCTCGGCGAGCCGCCCCAGCCGCTCGCTGATCGTGGCCTGAGCGCCGGGGGCACCGAGCACGAGCCACTCCCCCGGACCGGACCCGACGACCAGCAGGCCTGCGTCGGCGCCGTCGAGCGCCCCGACATCGCGCGAGATGCGACCGAACGGCACGTCGAGTGCCCGTGACATGGCGCCGTCGACGCCCGCCCGGACGGCGACCTTCGCAAGCGGCGACACGTCGGTGAGGGTGAGCGCGCCAGTGCTGCGCCGCCCACTGACGGCCCAGCCGGCCACCACGGTCTCGGGTGGCGCCGGAGAGATCGCGCTGCGGGCGACCGCCGTGGTGTCATCCATGCAGCCGCTCCCCCTCCGGGTCGACCTGGGCGAGTCCCTCGGTGACGACGGCGCTGGCACGGCGGCCGTCGACCATCGCGATCGTTACCTTGCTGCCTGCGTCGGCCAGCGGCGCGTCGAGTTGTGCCAGCACCACCGACCGGCCGAGGGTGGGCGACATCCGGCTGGAGGTGATCCGGCCCCGTATGTGGCTGCCGTCGGTCACGATCTGGCTGCCCTCCACCGGCACCACCGTGGGGTCGGACGTCCGCAGAGCGACCAGTCGCGGCGGGTCGGCTACGCGGTCCTGCCAGACCAGCTCGGGCCGTCCCGCGAAGTCCTCCTTGTCGAGCTTCACCAGGCCGTCGAGGCCGGCGCTGCCTGCCCGGGTGAGGCCGTCGGTGTCCTGGCCGACGATGAGATGGCCCTTCTCGAGCCGCAGGATCCGCTGTGCCTCGACCCCGAAGGCGCGCACGCCCAGGTCGCTGCCCGCGGCCATCAACGACTCCCACACATGCAGCCCGTAGCCAGCCGGCACGTGCAGCTCGTAGCTCAGCTCGCCGGTGAACCCGATCCGCCAGAGCACGCAGTCGGCGACTCCGGCGATGCTTCCGGTTCGGACGTGCATGTACGGGAACGCCTCGGGGTCGAGGTCGACGTCCGGCACGACCCGGCGTACGAGCTCGCGCGACCGCGGTCCGGCGACGTTGATGCTGGCGTAGGCCGTGGTGACCGCAGTGACGTGCACCTGCCATTCCGGGTGCTCGGTCTGGAGCCAGCTCTCCAGCCACTCCCACACCGTCGCGGCCCCGGACGAGGTCGTCGTCATCAGGTAGGAGTGCTCGGCGAGCCGGGCGGTGACGCCGTCGTCGAGCACGACTCCGTCCTCGGCGCACATCACGCCGTACCGCACCCGGCCGATGGCGAGCTTCGACCAGCGGTTCACGTAGACGAGGTTGAGCAGCCGGGGTACGTCGGGTCCGTGCAGCTCGAGCTTGCCGATCGGGGTGACGTCGATGAGGCCGACACCGTCGCGGACAGCTCGGACCTCGGCCGCCGGGTCGCCGTAGTGGTCCGGCCTGACCCAGGCGCCCGCCACCAGCGGCGTCGCCCCGTGCTGCTCGTGCCAGGCCTGCAGGGGTGAGCGACGTACGGGTTCGCGCTCCGGGCCCGCCAGCGCGCCGAGCGTCACCGGGGCGTAGGGCGGCCGCCAGGTGGTGGTGCCGGTCTGCTGGATGCTCCGGCCGGTCGCCTCGGCAACGATCGCGACCACGTTGACGGTCTCGAGCTTGCCCTGGACCGGCCCCATGGTGGCGGTGGTGTAGCGCTTGGCCAGCTCGGCGGACGCGTAGCCTTCGGCGACGGCGGTGACGAGGTCGCTCGACGACACGTCCTCGGAGAAGTCCACGATCCCGTGCGTCCGCGCCCGGAAGAGCTCGGGATGCGGGTCGACCGGCAAAGCGGGCGGGCTCGCTTCACACGGCTCCGCCGCCGAGTCCACCTGCCCCCCGGCCGTCGGTGAGGCTGCCCGCCACCGACGGCCCACCACTGCTGACCGGGTCGCTGCCACCCTGCCGGTGGCTTCACCGTGGGCGATGAGCTCGTCGAGCGTCCCGTCACCGACGACGCCGCCGGTCGCCAGGATGTTGTCGGGCAGCTGTGTGGTGTCCGGCCTGAAGCGGGCAGCGCGGGCGTCGTACACCGGCACCACCCCGGCCATCGTGAGCAGCGACACCGGGGCGGTCCAACCGGTGGCGGTGACCACCAGGTCGCAGGCGACTCGCCGGCCGTCTGCGAGGTGAACCCCTCGCACCCGGTCACGGCCACGCACCCTGACGATGTCGCCACCGCGGCGGGCGTCCTCGACATGGACGACCTCCACGCCCACCCGGCGCAAGGCTGCGACAGCTGCGTCGCCGTCGGGATTGGCCCGGAGCACGACGGCCCTGCGTCCCGGACTGACGGCGTGCAGCTCGATCAGCCGGCGTACGGCCGTGGACAGCATGACGCCGGGCACGTCGTTGCCGGCGAAGACGTACGGCCGCTCGACCAGTCCCGCCGCCACCACCAACGTCTTGGCGCGTGCCTTGACCAACCGCTCGTCGACCGTGGGGAGGCCGCGCTGCACCACCGACACCCAGTTGTCGTCGTAACGGCCGAGCACGACCGAGTCGGTGAGCACCTCGATGGCGGCGGTGCCCTCGATCTGTCGACGCAGCTCCGCGAGGGCGCTTCGCACGTCGTCGCCGCCCCAGCGCAGGTGGCCGCCGAGAGCATGCTCCTCCTCGACCAGCAAGACGGTGGCGCCAGCTTCGGCGGCAGCGAGCGCGGCGGCCATCCCTGCCGGTCCGCCCCCCGCGACGAGCACGTCGGGGTGCGCATGTCGCTTGTCGTAGTGGTGGCGCCGGCGGTCGTACGACTCCAGGTCGGGTATCTCGCCGCCGTGGGCGAACCGCTCGAGCACCTTCTCGTACGCCGGCCACAACCGGCTCGGTCCCATGAACGTCTTGTAGTAGAAGCCGGCCGACAAGAACCTGCCGACCAGCTGGTTGGCCGCCTTCACGTCGACCTCCAGCGACGGCCACGTGTCCTGCGAGCTGACCCGCATGCCCGGCTCGACGAGCCGGTGCGCTCCACGGACGTTGGGCTCGTCGTCGACCTGCACCATGCAGCCAGGGTCGAGGTAGCTGGCAGTCAGGAGCCCGCGCGGTCGGTGGTACTTGAAGCTGCGGGAGAAGACCCGCACCCCGCACGCCGCCAGCGCCGACGCGATCGTGTCGCCGGCGTACGCCGGGAACGTGCGGCCGTTCCACGTGAACGTGAGTGGGGCGTCGCGGTCGATGACCTCGTCGGGCTGGCGCTCCAGCCGCATCGACATCGTCGAAGGCGCCGCCGACGGCCGCCAGCGTGGCGGCGTCACGACTCCTCCTCGACGAGCGAGCGGTGCGGCCGCACCTCGTTCGTGGTGGTGTCACGCTCCACCAGCAGGCGGCGGCGACACCCCATCCGGTGGTACCAGCGCTCCGTCACCGGCCCGGCGACGTTGTCGCGCAGGTAGAGGTAGCCGCGCCACTGCTCCGGGGTCGCCGTCGAGGGGTCAGGGCGCGGCGAGGGCTCACCGAGGTAGGCGAACTCCGCAGCGTCGCGGTGCCCGCACCACGGGCAGGGGATCAGCATCATCGGCTAGTGACCACTAGTGCCCCACCGCGGCGGCGCCCTTCTCGCCGACGAGCTCGCCGCGCGCGAAGCGGTCGAGCCCGAACGACGAGATGATCTCGGGGGTGACGCCGGTGGCGACGCACTCGGCCATTGCCTCACCGGAGACCGGTCCGGCCTTGAAGCCGTATGTGCCCCACCCGACGTCGACGAGGAAGCCCTCGACGTCGGTGGGCCCCATGATCGGCGCGAAGTCGGGCGTCATGTCACACAGCCCGGCCCACTGCCGAAGCAGGCGCAGCGACGACAGCGACGGCATCAGCTGCAGCACATGCGACGCAAGACCCTCGGTGAACTCCAGCGAGCCTCGGGTCGAGTACGACGCGAACGGGTCGACGCTCGCACCGAACACCAGCTCGCCGCGAGCGGTCTGGCTGACATAGACGTGTAGCGTGCCGGAGACCACGACCGTGCGCAGGAACGGTTTCACCGGCTCGGTGACGGCGGCCTGCAGCGGGAAGGTCTGGACGGGCAGCCGTACCCCGGCCATGTCGGCGATCAGACTGGCCCAGCCGGCGGTGGCGTTGACGACGACGTCGGCGCCCACGTCACCCCGGGTGGTCCGCACACCGCGGACCCGACCGCCCACCACGTCGATACCGGTCACCTCGGTGTGCTGGTGCAGGTGAGCGCCGAGGCGGTCGGCCGCACGGGCGTAGCCCCACACGACCGCGTCATGGCGGATGATCCCACCGGGCGGGTGGTAGAGGGCACCGAGGATCGGGTAGCGGGGACGGTCGGAGGTGTCGATGTGGGGCACGAGCCGCTTCACGTCGTCGGGTCCGACGACGTCGGAGTCGACGCCGCCCACCTTGTTGACCTCGGCACGCCACCGCATGGTGCGCAGGGAGGCGTCGCTGTGGGCCAGGGTCAGATGGCCCTTGCGGGAGAACATCACGTTGAAGTTGAGGTCGGCGGCCAGCCCTCGGTAGAG
>JACCVA010000300.1 GCA_013698435.1 Nocardioidaceae bacterium
CGGGCGACCACCGTCGAGACGGTGCGCTTCGATCGTCCAGGCCAGATTGGCTTCCGACTGGTCCGCGGTCCCGTACGTGGTCGAGACCTTCACCTTCGATCCAGGCGGCGGGTACGCTTTGCTCACCTATACCGGCCAGCTGGGCACCGATCTCTGGCAACTGGGTGAACGCTGGAGGGATCTCGTCGCCGCCAAGTGGGTGTCGGTGGTCGCCTCGGCCCTTGACGCCACCAAGACCGAGTCCGAACGACGCCACCGTGTTCGACGAGATGCGACACCACGCGACACCTGAGTCGAGCCGGGCTGCGACCAACCGCCTGCTGTTCGACCTACGCCCGCGTCGATTGCGGCCGGCTGGCTGGGGCAGGTTCGTGGCCGACGCGACCGCGCGCTCGGTCGAGCAGGCGGTCCTCCGCCCGCGGGCGCTGGCCGAGGTCACGGCCCTGCACAGCCTGTTCCTCTTCGTGGGCGGACGTGCGCGTTGGCGGTGGGTGGCCGCCAGTTGGACGCTGTCCGGGTTACACCTCGGGATGCGCTCCCTCGCGCCGGCCCGGCGCCGGCTGGTCCTCGGCGCCGCGGCGCTGGCGGTCGCGGCCGCCGTGGCCGCCATCCTGGTCGTGGTCGTGCGCCGCGAGCCGGCCGTCGACCCCGTTCCCCAGGATCGGCCGGGGCCGGTGCTGCTGGTGCCGGGGTACGGCGGCTCGACCGCCTCGCTCCAGGTGCTCGCCGACGCCCTCACCTCCGACGGCCGGGACGCACGGGTCGTGAGGCCGGCCGGCTCCGGCACCCAGGACCTGCGGACCCAGGCGGCGGACCTCGGCAAGGCGGTGGACGACGCGCTGCAGGAGACCGGGGCGCCCTCGGTGGACCTAGTCGGCTACTCGGCCGGCGGGGTCGTGGTCCGCTACTACGTGGCCGAGCTCGCCGGCGGCTCGCACGTGCGCCGCGCGGTCACGCTCGCCTCCCCGCACCACGGCACCGACCTCGCCGCCGTCGCAGGCGCCCTCGGCACGACGGCCTGCCCGACGGCCTGCCAGCAGCTCGCGCCGGACTCCGACCTGCTGCGCCGGCTCAACGCCGACGACGAGACCCCAGCCGGACCGGCCTGGATCGCGCTGTGGACCGAGGACGATAAGACGGTGGTGCCACCGGACTCGGGCTCGCTCGACGGCGCCCTCGACATCTCGCTCCAGTCGGTCTGCCCCGACCTGGACGTCGGCCACCCTGACGTACCCCGCACGCCAGCCGTCATCGCGATCGTCGAGTCCGTCCTCGGCCGGTCGACCCCCACCGAGCCTGCTTCGTCGGTGTGCGGCTCGAGGCAGCCCTCAGTCGGTCACGTCCTTGGTCATGAAGTTGGCCCAGCCGGCGCCGAGGAACACCACGACGTACACCACCTGCAGCAGGACCCCGCGCAGCACGTCGCGCCAGAGGATCGGGTCGCGGAACAGGTCGACAAAGGCCAGCCAGTAGCGCGTCGGCAGGTATGGCTGGATGGCGTCGGCGGCGTCCAGGGTGAGCAGCAGCGTCGAGGCCACCAGCAGCGCCATCGTGCCGAGCGCGGCTCCGAGCGGCGAGTCGCTGACGGTGGACAGGAACAGCGCCACCGCAGCGACGCCGAGCATGCAGAGCATCGCGTAGCCCAGCGCCAGGAAGGTCCGGCCGACCAGCTCCGGGGTCGACATGGAGCTGCCGGAGACGCTCGCGGGGCCGGTGGCGGTCACCGACTCGTTGCCCAGCAGCAGGGTGCCGAGGACGTACGCCGTGGCCGCGACCACCAGCACGGTGAGCACCACGAACGCCATCACCGCGACCAGCTTGGCGCCGAGCAGCCGGGTCCGGCCCACCGGTCGGACCAGCATGTAGCGCAGCGTGCCCTGCTGCGCCTCCCCCGCGATCGCCTCACCGGCAGTGATCGCCACCGCGATCGGCAGAAACAGCGGCAGCACGATGCCCAGCGCGGCCAGCGGGAACAGCGTGCCGTCGGTGAGCACCGCGGAGAGGAACGCCGGGCCGGTCCCGGGCCGCGGGCCGAGGTCGGTCAGGGCGAGCAGGACCGCGACCAGCGCCGGCAGGGCGTCGATCAGCAGGATCGTGGCCCAGGTCCGCCGGTTGCGCAGCAGCTTGACCAACTCCACCCGGATCACGGCTCGGCCCCGAACCGGTCGCCGCTGGCGGTCGCCGCCGCCATCACGACGTCCTCGAGGGTGCGGCGCTCGGCGCCGAGGCTCGTCACCCGGACGCCGGCCTGCACGAGCCGGGCGTTGAGCGCTGCCGGGTCGGGGTCGCGGACCATCAGGCGGTGCCCGTCGTACTCCTCGACCACGCCGTCGAGCAGCTGGCG
>JACCVA010000325.1 GCA_013698435.1 Nocardioidaceae bacterium
ACCCGCTCGGCTGGTTCGCGGTGCAGAAGCTGTCGGACTTGCTAGCGTGATCCTTAGCGGGGCCGAAGACGCCCCCCGCGGGAGGGTGAGATGCAGGCCATTTGGAAGGGCACGATCTCCTTCGGGCTGGTCACGATCCCGATCAAGGTCTACTCGGCCACGGAGGAGAAGGACGTCTCGTTCCGCCAGGTGCACGAGGCCGACGGTGGCAGGATCCGCTATCGGCGGGTCTGCGAGATCGATGGCGAAGAGGTGCCGTACTCCGACATCGGCAAGGGCTACGAGATGCCCGACGGGCGGATGGTCATCCTCAACAACGAGGACTTCGCCGAACTGCCGCTCCCGACCGCGAAGTCCATCGAGGTGCTCGAGTTCGTCCCGGCGGACCAGATCGACTCGCTGTACTTCGCCAAGGCCTACTACCTCGCTGCCGACGGACCAGGGGCCAAGCCTTACGTGCTGCTGCGGGACGCGCTGACCAAGACTGGACAGTGCGCGCTCGTCAAGGTGGCCATCCGCACCAAGGAGTCGCTGGCACTGGTCCGTGAGCGTGACGGCGCACTTGTCCTGCAGACGATGCTCTGGCCGGACGAGGTGCGGGGCAGCGAGTTCGCCGTACCTGACGACAACATCGACGTGAAGAAGCAGGAAGTCGGCATGGCCGAGTCGTACATCGCGACTCTCAAGGCCGACTTCGACCCTGATCGCTACCACAGTGACTACCGCGAGGCGCTCGAGCAGCTTGTCGAGTCCAAGGTTTCCGGCCTGCCGATGCCCGAGGGCGAGGAGGACGAGGGCGACACCGCTGAGGTCGTCGACCTGGTTGCTGCGCTGCGAGCTAGTGTCGATGCGGCTAAGAAGCGTCGGGCCGGCGGTGGGTCGGCCGACGGTTCGGCCGACACCACGAAGAAGGCCGCCAAGAAGTCGAACTCGTCGAAGAAGTCGCCGGTCAAGAGCGCGTCGAGCAAGTCCACCACGAAGAAGCCGGCCGCCAAGAAGCAAGCCGGCCGGGCCAAGAAGTCGGCCTGACGGCGAGCCTGCCGGCGGGGACGTCGCGCCCCAAAACAGTCGGTGCTGACGCGCCAGGAACGCGTGGCAAGATGCCCTTATGGACGCGATCTCTTCTGTTCCCACCCCTGTCAACGAGCCGAACCTCGACTACGCCCCCGGCAGCGTCGAGCGTGCCGAGCTGGACGTGCGTCTGCTCGAACTGCAGAAGGAGACCGTTGAGCTGAAGGCCACCATCGGCGGCGAGCATCGCTGGGCCAGGGGTGAGGAGCTGTCGGTCGTGCAACCGCACAACCATCAGCATGTGCTCGGGGTGACCCGTGGCGCGGCAGCGGCCGACGCGAAGGCAGCCATCAAGGCGGCCAACGACGCCGCCCCGCAGTGGCGGGCGATGTCGTTCGACGACCGCGCGGCCATTGTGCTGAAGGCAGCGGACCTGCTGGCGGGGCCCTGGCGGCAGACGCTCAACGCCGCGACGATGCTGGGTCAGTCGAAGACCGCGTGGCAGGCCGAGATCGACGCCTCCTGCGAGCTCATCGACTTCTGGCGTTTCAACGTCCACTTCGCCCAGCAGATCTTGGCCGAGCAGCCGATGGCCAACGCCAAGGGTGTGTGGAACCGGACCGACCACCGCCCGCTCGAAGGTTTCGTCTACGCCATCACGCCGTTCAACTTCACGGCAATCGCGGGAAACCTACCGACGGCCCCAGCGCTGATGGGCAACACCGTTCTGTGGAAGCCCTCCCTTACGCAGCAGTTCGCCGCACACTTCCTGATGCAGCTGCTGGAGGAGGCCGGGATGCCACCGGGGGTCATCAACATGCTGCCCGGCCACGGCGCGGCCGTTTCCGACGTCGCTCTGGTGCATCCAGATCTGGCGGGCATACACTTCACCGGTTCCACGCCGACGTTCCAGCACCTGTGGCGCTCTGTCGGTGAGAACATCGCGAACTACCGCTCCTACCCCCGGATCGTCGGAGAGACGGGCGGCAAGGACTTCGTCGTCGCTCACCCGTCGGCCGACCCTGATGTGGTCCGCACCGCTCTGACGCGTGGCGCGTTCGAGTACCAGGGGCAGAAGTGTTCGGCCGCCTCCCGCGCGTACATCGCGAAGTCGGTATGGCGCAAGATCCGCAAGGACTTCGTGGCCGAGGTCGAGTCCCTGACCATGGGTGACGTCACCGACATGTCGAACTTCATGGGGGCGGTCATCGACGCCCGCGCGTTCGGCAAGCACAAGGCGGCGATCACACGAGCTAGGCGCTCCTCGAAGCTCGACATCATCGCCGGTGGACAGGTGGACGACAAGGTCGGATACTTCGTGCGACCCACGGTGATCGAGTCCGACGACCCCACCGACGCCATCTTCGACACGGAGTACTTCGGCCCGATTCTGTCTGTGCACGTCTTCGACGACTCGAACTACGAGTCGGCGGTGCACCAGATGGAGTCGTTCTCGCAGTACGCCCTGACGGGTGCCGTCATCGCTCAGGACCGAGCCGCGATCGCCTGGACCATGGAGACGCTTCGCTTCGCTGCCGGCAACTTCTACATCAACGACAAGCCGACCGGTGCCGTCGTGGGCCAGCAGCCGTTCGGCGGCGCGCGCTCTTCCGGGACGAACGACAAGGCCGGCTCGCCGCAGAACCTGCTTCGCTGGACGTCGCCGCGCTCGATCAAGGAGACGTTCGCACCGCCGACGTCGTACCGCTACCCGCACATGGGCTGAGGTCACTCGCGCCTGGGTTTGAAGCGTTGGTGGCGGATCGGCGCCTGGTCGGGGTCGATGCGTGCGGGTGGGATGATCTCGGGGGTGCCGTCTGGGGCTATCACGACTGCCCATTGGCCTTGATGGATGAGGTGGTGGTGGAAGCTGCAGAGCAGGCACCCTTGGTCCACATTGGTGGGTCCGCCGTCGTGCCAGGCGATGATGTGGTGGGCTTCGGTCCAGGCGGCGGGTCGTTCGCAGCCGACAAAGACGCAGCCCCTGTCTCTGATGGCGAGGGCGATGCGTTGGTAGCGGTCGAACAGTCGCCGGCTGCGGCCCAGGTTGAGGATCGCGGAGTTTGCACCCAGCACCGCCGGCAGCACACCGGCGTTGCAGGCGAGCCGGCGGGCTTGCCCGACGGAGACCGGGGTGTCGGTGGTCAGGAC
>JACCVA010000333.1 GCA_013698435.1 Nocardioidaceae bacterium
TCTCGCTGTTGCTGCGCAGCGTCGTCGACGGCCTCAGCTCGGTGTCGGAGGAGACCAAGATCGCCGCTACCGCTCTCGGCTTCACGCCGTTCGGCCGTTTCCTTCGTGTCGAGCTGCCCAACGCCGCCCCGGTCATCATGACGGGCCTCAGGGTGGCCACCGTCTCCAACATCAGCTTGGTCAGCGTCGGCGCCTTCGTGGGGACCGGCGGCCTCGGCGAGCTGTTCACGCTGGGCCTCACTAGCATCGTCGGTCGGAGCTTCCTGCTTCCACCGATCATCGTCGGGCTCGTCTTGTCGGTCGCACTCGCGCTGCTGGGCGATGTCATCATCGTGACCCTCCAGCGCTGGCTCACCCCTTGGGTCAGGGCGCGCGAGGCCACCTCATGATCCTTGCCGCGCCCGGGCCGACCGATCCTCTGCCGACCCAGATCTGGGACTACCTCTCCGACGGCGAGAACTGGAGTGGGCCCGGGGGTCTCGGCAACCTGATCCTGAACCATGTCGAGCAGACCGGGCTCGCACTGCTCCTGTCTGCGCTGGTCGCGCTGCCACTCGGCCTCTACATCGGCCACACGAACCGCTTCTCCTTTCTGGCCATCAACCTCGGCAACCTGGCGCGGGCGTTCCCTACTGTTGGTGTGCTGGTGCTGGTGCTCGCGTTGACGAGCATCGGTTTGTTCCCACTCGTCGTTGCGCTGATGCTGCTTGCCGTGCCGCCGATCCTTTCGTCGACGTACGCCGGGATGCGAGCGGTCGACCCCGCGACGCGTGACGCCGCGCAAGGAGTGGGGATGTCGCGGGCCGAGATCGTGCGGCAGGTGGAGATCCCGATGGCGCTGCCGCTGATCTTGTCGGGTCTGCGCTCCGCGACCTTGCAGATAGTGGCGACCGCGACGATCGGAGCCAAGGCGGGCCTCGAGAACCTCGGCACCCCCATGTTCGATGGGCAAGCGATCCGGGACTTCGGGATCGTCGGCGGCGGCGCCGTGCTCGTGACGCTGCTGGCACTCAGCCTCGACAGCGTTTTCGCCATGCTGCAGCGTTACGCCGTATCGCCCGGGGTGACTCACCGCTTCAGTCACGGTCGACGCGCCGCGTCGGTCGGGTCCGCGGGCGCAGCTGTTGGTGTTCAATGATCTACACGACACGAGACCTCGGAGGTCAGCCTTGAACAGCTTTTCGAAACTTCGCCGCGGCCGCACGGCAGCGGCAACCGTCGTGGTGGCCCTCGGCGCACTCGCCCTGTCCAGTTGCGGCGTCCTCGGCGGCGGTGACGACTCCGAGAGCGGCACGGTTCGCATCGGCTCCGCCAACTTCCCGGAGTCCCAGCTGGTCGGCGAGATCTACGCACAGGCGCTCGAAGCCAAAGACGTCACGGTCAGCCGCAACTTCAACGCCGGTGAGCGAGAGGTGACCGCCCCCGCACTCGACGGGAGTGAAGGCGACACGTCACTGGACCTGATGCCGGAGTACACGGGCAACCTGATGCTCTACTACGACCCGAACTCCAAGGAGACCGACCCGCAGGGAATCTACGACAACCTCAAGGGAGTCCTCCCAGACGGTGTCGAGGCGCTCGAGCAGTCCGCGGCGGTCGACCAGGATGTGCTCGTGGTCACCCAGGAGACGGCCGAGAAGTACGACCTGCAGTCGATCGAGGACCTGAAAGGCGTCTCGGACCAGCTCGTCGTCGGTGCCGGCCCGGAGTTCAAGAACCGCCTCGCCGGCCTGCAGGGGCTCGAAGATGTCTACGGGCTCGAGTTCAAGCAGTTCAAGACGCTCGACGCCGGCGGTTCGCTGTCGCTGAACGCCCTGCTCGACGACGAGATCCAGGTTTCGCAGTTCTTCAGCACACAGTCGATCATCCCTGACAACAACCTGGTCGCCCTCGACGACCCGAAGAACATCAGCATCGCGCAGAACATCCTGCCGGTCATCCGCTCCGACGTGAACACGTCCGAGATCACGGATGCACTGAACGCGGTGTCGGCGAAGCTGACGACCGAGAACGTGACACAGATGGTCAAGGAAGTTTCAGGCAGCTCCGACTACAAGGGCGTGGCCAAGAAGTTCCTGCAAGACAACGGACTGGTCTGAGCCACGCCGTCCCCGTGCCAGACCAGGCCGTGCCCGACGCTGCGTCCAGTGGCGGGACCAACGACGTCTGGCTGACCTGGCTCAACGGCCGTGACGTCGAGGATCTCGCCCTCACCGACGGCGAGATC
>JACCVA010000341.1 GCA_013698435.1 Nocardioidaceae bacterium
GCCATCAACGGTTCCGACATCGTCATCGAGCGCACCTACCGTCAGCAGCGGCTGATGCCGGCGTTCATGGAGCCACGCTCGGTCGTCGTCGACCCGACCGGCGAGCAGACCACGCTGTGGTCGGCCACGCAGATCCCGCACATCCTCAAGCTGATGCTCGCACTGACGACGGGGATGTCCGAGTCGAAGCTGCGGGTCATCGCGCCCGACGTCGGGGGTGGCTTCGGCGGCAAGCTCCAGGTCACACCCGAGGAGCTCATCACCTTGGTCGTGGGACGCCGCCTCGGCAAACCCTGCAAGTACACCGAGACGCGAAGCGAGTCGTTGCTCGCCGCCCACCACGGCCGCGACCAAATCCAGAAGCTGACGCTGTCGGCTACGCAGGACGGCACTGTGACCGGGCTCAAGGTCCAGCTGCTCGCCGACATGGGCGCCTACCTCGGGCTGGTGACCTCGGGGGTCCCTATCCTCGGCGCGTTCATGTACAACTCCATCTACAAGTTCCCGGCGTACCGGTTCGAGTGCACCAACGTCTTCACCAACAAGAACTGGACCGACGCCTACCGTGGCGCCGGCCGGCCGGAGGCGACGTACGCGATCGAGCGGCTGATGGACGAGCTCGCAGCCGAAGTGGGGGTCGACCCGCTGGAGATACGGGAGAAGAACTGGATCAAGCACGAGGAGTTCCCGTTCTCGACTATCGCCGGACTGGAGTACGACTCGGGCAACTACGAGGCGGCGACCGCGAAAGCCCGCGAGATGTTCGGCTACAACGCCTTGCGTGCGGAGCAGAAGGAGCGGCGTGACCGTGGCGACCGGGTGCAGCTCGGCATCGGCGTCTCGACGTTCACCGAGATGTGCGGGCTGGCGCCATCGAGGGTGCTGGGCTCCTTGTCGTACGGTGCCGGTGGCTGGGAACACGCGTCGATCCGGATGCTGCCGAGCGGCAAGGTCGAGGTCATCACCGGCTCCAGCGGCCACGGCCAGGGCCACGAGACGGCGTGGAGCCAGATCGTGGCCGACCGGCTGGGAGTGCCGTTCGACGACATCGAGGTGCTCCACGGCGACACGCAGATCTCCCACAAGGGTCTCGACACGTACGGCTCACGGTCGCTGACCGTAGGCGGCATGGCGGTCGTCGCGGCCGCCGACAAGGTGATCGAGAAGGCCAAGCCGATCGCGGCGCACCTGCTCGAGGCGGACGCCGACGACCTGGAGTTCGCGGCCGGGCGGTTCAATGTCAAGGGCACCGACTCCAGCATCGGGATCGGCGACCTGGCGCTGGCCGTGTTCGCCGCGCACAACCTGCCGGACGGGGTCGAGCCGACCCTCGACGCCGAAGCGACGTTCGACCCTGAGAACTTCTCGTTCCCCCACGGCACGCACCTGTGCGCAGTCGAGGTCGACACCGAGACAGGCGAGGTCAAGATCCGCAACTACACCTGCGTCGACGACATCGGCAAGGTCGTGAACCCGCTGATCGTCGAGGGACAGGTGCACGGCGGCCTCGTACAGGGCATCGCGCAGGCGCTCTGGGAGGAGGCGTTGTACGACGAGTCCGGCACGTTGGTGACGGGATCGTTCGTGGACTACCTGGTGCCGAGTGCGGCCGACACGATCAACTACGACGTGGACCGGACCGAGACCCCCTCGACGACCAACGCGCTCGGCGTGAAGGGCGTCGGCGAGGCGGGCACGATCGCCTCGACGCCGGCGGTGGTCAACGCCGTCGTCGACGCCGTGCGCCACTTCGGCATCAACGACATCGCGATGCCCTGCTCGCCGTTCAGGGTCTGGACCGCACTGCAACACGCGTCGGCCGGCGACGCCACGCCGACAGACAAGACCTATGTCGACGACGACGCCCAGCCGTCACACAACGCGCAGGTCAGTGAAGGCGCCGACACCACCGCTTCGCAGCCAACCGGAGGACCGGCATGATCCCCGCCGCATTCGACTACACCGCGCCCGAGTCGGTCGCGGACGCGATCGCCGCTCTCGGGTCGGACGCCGAGGAGATCAAGGTGCTGGCGGGCGGCCACAGCCTGCTCCCGGTGCTCAAGCTGCGCCTCGCGGCCCCGACGCTTTTGGTCGACCTCGGTCGGATCGCGGAGCTGCGCGGGATCAGCGACGACGGTGCCGCGATCGTCATCGGCGCGATGACCACACACCATGAGGTCGCCACCAGCGACGTCGTCAAGGAGCACGCCGGCGTACTGGCGAAGGCGACGCAGACGGTCGCCGACCCGCAGGTCCGCCACCGCGGCACGCTGGGCGGTGCGCTGGTGCACGCCGACCCAGCCGGCGACCTCCCGGCGCCGATTCTCGCCCTCGATGCCGAGATGGTGGTCGTGGGTCCCGACGGCGAACGAACGATCCAGGCGGCGGACTTCTTCGAGGACCTGTTCACGACGACCATCGACGAGCGCGAGATCCTCACGAAGATCCGCATCCCGAAGCACACCGGGTGGGGGTCGCACTACGAGAAGTTCACCCGGGTCGCCCAGCAGTGGTCGATCGTGGGAGTCGCCGTCACCACCATGGTCGACGGCGAGACGATCTCAGAGGCGAAGATCGCGCTGACCAACATGGGGTCCACGCCGGTCCGCGCCGGCGCGGTCGAGCAGGCGCTCGTCGGCCAGTCCGCTTCGGACGACGCCGTACGCCGGGCAGCGGCCTCGGCCGCCGAGGGCACGAACCCGCCGACGGACACCAACGGTGACGCCGACTACCGTCGTCACCTCGCCACGGTGCTGACCGGCCGCGCGGTTCTCGCGGCTGCCGGCAGCTGACTGTCGTTCCCGTCGAGGAGGAGCACGCCGATGGACCTGACCCACCGCTTCACCGTGCCCGCTCCGATCGACGTGGCGTGGGCTGCCTTCAACGACCTGGAGCGCATCGCTCCCTGCTTCCCGGGCGCAGCACTGACGTCGTTCGACGGCGAGAAGTTCGAGGGGCTCGTGAAGGTCAAGCTCGGCCCGATCTCCCTGCAGTACACGGGAACGGGCCGCTTCGTCGAACGTGACGAGACGGCCAGGCGGGCGGTCATCGAGGCCAAGGGCAAGGACAAACGCGGCAACGGTACGGCGGCGGCGGGCATCACCGCTCAGCTCACGTCAAGAGGTGACAGCGAGACCGAGGTGGAGGTCGTCACGGACCTCAACGTGACCGGTCGACCGGCCCAGTTCGGCCGGGGAGTGATGCAGGACGTCAGCGACAAGCTCTTGGCGCAGTTCGCCGCCTGCGTGGAGTCGAAGCTCGGAGGCGACGAACCAGCCACCGTAGTCGCCGGGCCAGTCGAGGAGAGCCCCGTTGCACCGGTGTCCGCGGCCACGCTGGCTGCGGCCGACGACCCTGCCGGCGACAACGACCGGACCCCGATCGCGGACCAGGCCGAGAGGGCGGTGAAGTCGGCTCCACCATCGACGGATGACGCGCCGTCCCCGTCGACCGGCTCACGCCCGAGCGCGACGGGTGCGCCGCCTGCAGACGCGTCGGCACCGACCGCTGAGCTCGATCTCGGTGCCACTGTGCTGCCGGTGTTGCTGAAGAGGTACGCCGGCCAGATCGTCGCGGCCGTCGCCGTGCTGTGGGTCCTCAGGCGGATCGTCCGAGCGTTCCTAGGGCGGCGATGAGCGCTCCCGACTCCGAGCACACCCAGTGCGGATCGGGTCCGAGCTCGGGCTCGATGGACAGGCTGTGCTCGACGGGGTCGGCGCACTCCGAGCACAGCGGCCAGCGACGTGACTCGTCGAAGAGGGCGTCTTGGACGTCCTGGGCGACCAAGCCGTCGACGTAGGCAATACCCTCCTCCCACTGGGAGACCCACCAGCGCCGCTGAGCGACGCACTCCTCGACAAGCGACACCGTGTGGGCGTCGACGAGACCCTGAGCGGTCAGGTCGCTGAGCACGAGTGCGCGTGCATGCAACAGCGGGTCTGCCGACATCATGGCTTCCATCCTGGCACTCTGTTCAAGTGAGGTCTGCTCCCTTCGGCAACGTGCCATGACGACGGTTCCCGGCAGCCGCAGCGCCCCCGGCCTCGAAGTCGTTGCGCTGCACCCGACCGACGCCGAGCGCGCCGGCGAGGGCGGCGCCGACCGTCTGCATGTGGTCGCGCTCGCCGACGACCACGGCGCCGTCGGCCAGACCCGGTCGCTCGAACCGGCTGCCGTCAGCGCCATCGTGCGAGCCACCGACCTGCCGGTGCGGGTGACACTGCGGCTGTCGCCTGACCTCACCACACAAGGAGGCGAGTTCACCCGGCTGCTCGGGCTCGTCTCCGACTACCTGTCGCTGGGAGTGGAGGGGTTCGTCTTCGGCTTCCTCACCCCGGACCTCGAGGTGGACGTCAACACCTGCGGGGAGCTGGTCGACTTTCTGGGCGGCACGCCGTGGACGTTCGACCGCGCCTTCGACCACGCCCTGGAGCCACGCCGCGCATGGCGGGCCCTTGCCTCGCTCGAGGGGCTGGACAGCATCCACACGGCCGGTGCCGTGCGGGGCATGGGCGCGGGTTTCGACGACCTGATGGCGCTCGCCTCGGCCGACCCGGCGTTCGCCTCGGTAGCGGTGGCGGCCGGTGGGGTCCGCCCTGAGCACGTTCCCTGGCTGGTCCGGGCCGGGGTGACCCGCGTGCATCTCGGTGCGTCAGTGCGACCCGGTGGGTCCTGGACGAAGGCTCATGTCGACGCGGGATTCGTCCGATCGTGGCGACTGCTGCTCGACGACGCGACCCGTCCCGGGCACGCGAGCGGTAGCGCCGGCTGAGCGGTGGCGGTACTGATCGACCCGCCGGCGTGGCCCGCCCACGGTCGGCTGTGGTCGCACCTAGTGAGCGACAGCTCCTTCGCGGAGCTGCACGAGTTCGCCGCCGCCAACAAGGTGCCGCGACGCGGGTTCGAGCGTGACCACTACGACGTTCCCGCCGATCTCTACGACGCCCTCGTGACCGCCGGAGCAAAGCCGGTGTCGTCGCGCGACATCGTCCACCGGTTGTCCAGAGCGGGGCTGCGCCGTCGCAAGGCCCACGCCATGGCACGGCGTGAACCCGGTGCGGTCCTGCTGCGCCCGCGTCGGCTGCAGCGAGGCGATCTGGTCGCGGTGCCGGCCACCTCCGGGGTGGTGTCCGCCCCAGGGCTGCGCGTCGGCGTCGAGAGACTCGAGTCGTGGGGGCTGCGCGTGCGGCTCGATGACCATGTTCTCGACCGCGATTCCCGGCTCAGCTATCTCGCGGCGGGCGACGATGTGCGGGCTGCCGCCTTCACCGGTGCCTGGCTGGACCCGGAAGCGTCGGCCGTCATCGTCGCGCGCGGCGGATACGGCTCCCAGCGGGTGGTCGACCTGCTCGACTGGCGCCGGTTGGCCGAGGCCGAGCCGAAGGTGTTGGTCGGGTTCTCTGACGCGACGGCCTTGCACCAGGCGGTCGCGGCTCGGTTGGGCCTCGCCACCGTGCACTCTCACAGCGTGACGTCGCTGGGGGCGGCCACAACGCAAAGCGCCGAAGCGCTCAGGCGGTTGCTGATGGAGCCCGACACGGTCACCGACCTGCTGGCCGACCGGGCCTCCGAGACGGTGGTGGCCGGCATCAGCAGGGGCGTGCTGGTGGGCGGCAACCTGGCGCTGCTCGCCTCCGACGTAGGAACGCCGTTCAGCCGCTCCGCCGCCGGTGGAATCGTGCTGCTGGAGGACACCGGTGAGGCCGCATACCGTGTGGACCGCCTGCTCACGCAGTTGCTGCGTGCGGGGTGGTTCGCGGGAGCGAAGGGGCTGGTGCTGGGTGCGTTCACCGGCTGCGACGACCCGGTCGAGCTCGACGTCGTGCTGGAGGACCGGCTGGCGCCACTCGGTCTGCCGATGGTGCGCCATGTCGATGTCGGTCACACCAGCTCGAGCGCGCCGATGCCGCTCGGCGTGGAGGCGGTGCTTGACGCCGACGTCGGCTCGCTGATGCTGACCCGGCCGGCACTCGTGTGACGGGCTCAGGTCGTCAGCACCGCGAGCTCATGCCGGAGGTTCATGCGGGCCGCGTCCTCCCAACGGCGCCGGCCCTCGGGCGTCCCGAACAGTGAGGGCTGGCCAAGCAGGTGCCGCAGCACCCCGGCACGCCCGGAGCGGAAGGTGGCGTCGTCCAGCGCTGCGTACTCCGCGCGCACATCGGCCGCATACTCGGCGTACCGAAGGCGGTCGGAGGCGAGGACAGCAAGGTCGGCGTCGCACAGGACCGCTCCGTTCGCATCGTCTCCGGAGGGGTGATGCGTCGCCGTCAGGCGTACGAGACGCTCGACCTCTGCGATGACGCCGGCTGGCACCGCCGCGGACTCCAGCATCCGCGCTGACAGTAGGGCTGACTGCTCCTCGTTGTCGGTGCGGTCGACCTCGTAGACCGCGTCATGGAACCAGGCGGCGAGCCGGACCGAGACCAGGTCGGCCGCGTGGTCGCCAAGGAGCCGGACACCTGCGAGAACCTCCGTGAGGTGACGACTGTCGTGGTAGCGGCGGGTCGGCTCGTCGTACCGCTCGAGCAGTGCCACGCCGAACGTAGGGAACCCGGGCAGCGCGGCTTCCCATGACGCCAGCAGGGATTCATCGCTCACCTCACCATTGTCTCGTGCGACGACCGGCTTAGGCTGTCGGCCATGACTGACACGACCGGACACGCCCCGAACTGGTATCCGGACCCCTGGGGCCGTCACGAGCACCGCTACTACGACGGCAGCAGCTGGACCGAGCACGTGGCGAGCCACGGCCGCCAGGCAGTCGACCCGCCCGGCGGGGCATCCCACCAGCCGACCGTCGACCGGGCGACCCACAAGGTCCGGCGTGACGTGCAACGGGCCGGACTGGAGGCCGGCCAGTACCAAGGCGGCGGCACCTTGTTCACCGAGCCTGTGCTGGTCGTGAACCAGAAAGCCAAGCTGATCGAGATCAACCAGGAGTTCGCGATCTACGACCAGCACGGTCAGCAGATCGGCGCGGTCCGGCAGGTGGGGCAGAGCACCGCCAAGAAGGTGATGCGGTTCGTCGCCGACGTCGACCAGTTCATGACCCACAAGTTCCAGGTGATGGACGCCGGCGGGCAGGTCGTGCTCGCACTGACGCGTCCGCGCAAGCTCATGAAGTCGCGCATCATCGTCGAGGGCGGGAACGGTCAGGAGCTCGGCCAGATCGTGCAGCAGAACGTGATGGGCAAGATCCGTTTCGCACTCGAGTCCGCCGGACAGCAGGTGGGCTCGCTCAACGGCGAGAACTGGCGAGCCTGGAACTTCAACATCCAAGACGCCGGCGGTCGCGAGGTCGCCCGCATCACCAAGACCTGGGAGGGGCTCGCCAAGACCATGTTCACCCAGGCAGACAACTATGTCGTGCAGATCCATCAGCAGCTGCCGCAGCCGCTGCACAGTCTGGTGCTGGCGTCGGCCTTCGGAATCGACACTGCGCTGAAGCAGGACGCCCGTGGTCTCAACGCTGGCGGGCTCTTCGGCTAGTTCCGCGGCAAGCAAGGTTTGCCTTGGCGTAGCGGGCAACGGCTGCCGGACGCGATACTTGCGTCAGGACCGGCGAGATTAGGGTACCGGGATCGCCTTGGTGTGGGTGATCGCGAGCGACGTGACTGCCCGGGTCAAACAGACGTACAGGCGCCGCAGACCAGTCAACCTGTCGGCCTCTGCCGCGGCGATGTCGGCCGGCTCGACCAGCACGACATGGTCGAACTCGAGCCCCTTGGCAAGAGCCGCCGGCACGACGTCGACGCGTGGCTCGTTGTCGTCGCCGAACGGCGCCGGCGCGCGGCCGAGCACCGCGTGCTCGATGCCCTCGGTGGTCAGAGCGGCGTCGGCGCGGTCGGCCAGCTGGTCCGCGACGATGAGGCCGACCGAGCCTTCCTGCTGCAGGGCCGCCCGGACGTGGGCGATCGCCGCGGCCAACGGGTCGTGGTCCTCCTGGACCACGAGTTCGCCTCGCGACCGGCGTACCGATGAGGGCTTGCGCAGACCGGGTGCGATCAGGGGCAGGAGGCGAGCCGCGAAGTCGATGACCTCGCCGGGCACGCGGAAGCCGACCGTCAGCTCCTCCACGTGAGCGTCCGGCTTGCCAAGGTGGTGAAGGGCGTCCGGCCAGGACCGGACGCCCCACGGGGTGGTGGCCTGCGCGAGGTCGCCGAGGACGGTAGCGGAGCCGGTCGAGCACTGGCGACCGACGCTTCGCAGCATCATCGCCGAGAGGTCCTGCGCCTCGTCGAGCACGACCAGCCCGAGGCTCGGTGTGCGCTCGACCAGGTCGGCCGCTTCGTCGATGAGCACGGCGTC
>JACCVA010000347.1 GCA_013698435.1 Nocardioidaceae bacterium
CGACGATCCGGTGGTAGACATCGCTGCGTCGATAGCGCGCCGGCCACAGCCTGCGCGCCAGCGGATGCTGCGCCCCGAACGCCTGCGAGCACCAGAACCAGTCGGTGTCCCAGCGCCACAGATAGTCGTGGACGGTCAGCACGTCGCGACGACGCTCGCGGATCGATCGGTAGTAGATCCGTTGGCCGGTGTAGTCACTCACGCTGAGCAGCCCCGACTCGCTGATGTCGTCGACGAAACGCCCCAGCGTCAAATACGCCTCCCCGGGCTCGAACATCACCCCGTCGAGGAACTCGACCGGCTCCGCCGCCCACTCGTGGCCGGTGCTGATCACCTCGACGGCGGCGGCGAGGTCGTCGAGGTCGTCGAACCGCACATGCCGCAGTGCCACGTAGCGGCCGACGGGCTGGAGTTCGATGCGCAGCCGAACGGCGTACCCCAAGCTGCCGTAGGAGTTCGGGAAGGCGAAGAACAGGTCGGCGTGCTCATTGGTGGGTGACGCTGTGACGATCTCGCCGTCGCCGGTGAGGACGTCCATCTCGACAACGGACTCGTGCGGCAGGCCGTGGCGAAACGACGTCGACTCGATCCCGAGCCCGGTGACGGCTCCACCGAGGGTGATGGTCCGAAGCTGGGGCACCACCAGCGGCATGAGGTCATGCGCGAGGGTCGCCTGCACGAGGTGCTCGTACGTGCACATCCCCTGCACGTCGGCGGTGCGTGCGGCCACATCTATGTCGAGGACCCCGTCGAGGCCGGAAACGTCGAGCCCGGGTGCGACCGTCGACGTGCGCGGCCGGAACAGGTTGGAGGTCGGCTTGGCCAGCCGGACGGGGTCACCGGGGGCGAGGGAGCGGTAGGACGCCAAGAGTGCGGCGACGGCGGCGTGATGCTGGGTGGCCGGGCCTCCTATTACCTCCACCAGCGCACTCTAGTACCGCGTCCGGCAACCCTTGCCCGCTACGCGCCGCCCCTGACGCACGCTGGCGGCGTTGCCGAAGCTCGAACGACGGCGCGCTCCGCCTTCGCATCGGCGCCTTGCCATCGCACGCCCTGGACGACGCTCGCCAGGTCAAACCTTGCCTGCCGCGGTACCAACCGTGGCACTTGTCAGGACCCGATCGGGCATCGCCAGCCGGCCGTAGGGGTGGAGCGCCACCGGTACGCGACCGCCTTAGAGTGGCAATCCCGCCACACACCCCGACTGGAGACGGCATGACGACGCCCACCACCGATGCGGCTGCGGCCAGCTTCGCCGCCGAGATCTACGACGTCGCGCACCTCACCGGCGAGTTCTTACTGCGCTCTGGCGTGACGGCAACGGAGTACTTCGACAAGTACCAGTTTGAGGCTCGCCCCGACCTGCTGCGACGGATCGCTGCCGCGATGGTGCCGCTCATCCCCCCGCAGACGCAGGTCCTCGCTGCTCTCGAGCTCGGCGGCGTCCCCGTCGGCACGGCGCTGTCGCTGCAGACGGGGCTCGCGTTGGCGCTGGTGCGCAAGCAGGCCAAGACCTACGGCACCTGCCGGACCGCCGAGGGTCCCGTGCTCGACGGGAGACGCGTCACGGTCATCGAGGACGTCGTCACGTCCGGTGGTCAGATCGTGCTCTCGACACAGGACCTGCGCGACGCAGGCGCCCGAGTGGACCACGCGTTATGCGTGATCGACCGCGAGCAGGGGGGCAGCGCGGCGCTGCGGGAGGCGGGGGTGACGCTGACGGCGCTGTTTCGCGCCGACGAGCTTCGTGCCGCCGCCGGAGCCTCGTGAGATGATCTCACTTCGTCCATCGAGGGCTGGGGGCTCCACATGCGTCGTCGTACCGTCCTGATCGGGTCAGCGGTCACGAGTGCCCTGATGATGCTGCCCGGTGCAGCGGTGTCGGCCCCCTCGGCGGCACCGGCTCCCGCCCCGTCGCTTCAGCCGGCAGCAGGACTGGGCGACCCCTACTACCCGCTCGACGGCAACCGCGGGTACAACGTGCTCGGCTACCACGTCCGGCTGAGCTACTTCGCCAGCCGGCAGACGATCCGCGCGCGCACCGTGGTCCGAGCGGTCTCCAAGGAGCGGTTGACGTCGGTCCACCTCGACCTGGTGGGGCTGCGTGTCGACGCGGTGCAGGTCAACGGGCGTCGTGCGGCGTGGACGCGTAGCGGGCCGAGCGGACACGAGCTCGTGGTCAGCCCGGCCAGGGCGGTGGCGGCGCACCAGCCGCTCGTCGTCGCCGTGAGCTATCACGGCAAACCCAGCGCCGAGGCTGACGGGAGCGTGCCGAGCGGGTGGTTCGACGCGCGTACGCGCGGCGGGGGCTTCATCGCCGGCGAACCCCACTCATGCACGTTCTGGTACCCGTGCAACGACCATCCGACCGACAAGGCGCGCTTCTCGCTGGCGGCGACCGTGCCACGCCCGTTTGCGGTGGTGTCGGTCGGTGCTCAGCTGAAGACGACCGCCGGTGTCCGCCAGGGTCGTGAGGTGAGGACGTTCCGCTGGCGCCTCGGTGAACGAACCGCCACCTACCTCACGACGATCTACATCGACAAGCTGACGTTCGAGCGCTCCCGCCTCGACGACGGGACGCGAGTGATCTCGGCGTACGGACCGGACCCCGGCGCGGCCCCGCGCAACGAGCGCAAGCTTCCCGAGGCGCTCCGGGTGCTCACTCGTTACTGGGGCCCTTACCCGGCCCCCCAGGCCGGCGGCATCTTCGTCAGCGGCACCGTCCCCTTCTCGCTCGAGACGTTCACCCGACCTGTCTACACCGAAGGCGCCGGGATTCAGACGATCGTGCATGAGAACGCCCACCAGTGGTGGGGCGACAACGTCTCGGTGAAGCGCTGGCGAGACGTCTGCTTCAACGAGTGCCTCGCTTCCTACTCGCAGTGGCTGTGGGACGCCCACAAGGGAACCGATCTCGATGCGCGTTACCGTCGCAACGTCCGTAGCGACGGTAGCTCCCTCTTCTCGTGGCCGCTCTATGACACCGGCGCCGGACACGAGTTCGACGTCGGCGTCTACTACAAGGGCAAGTACTTCGTGCATGCGCTGCGCAACAAGGTCGGAGATAGGCGCTTCTTCGCGGCGATGCGGGAGATCCAGTCCGAGAGGGCTGGCCGCAACATGTCGATGCTCGAGCTCCGAGACGCGCTGGAGCGCAAGACCGGGGTGGCGCTGACGAGCTTCTGGCGCGAATGGGTGCTCGAGACGGGGCGTCCGTCCAGGGCCAACCTCTTCCCGGGCAGCATCTAGTGCAAAGCATCAGAGGACTAGTGCAATGACGACAGCTACGACGGGTCTCGACCAGGACCCGCGGTTCGACGAACACCGCGGTGAGCTCGTCGGGTACTGCTACCGGATGCTGGGCTCGGCGTTCGATGCCGAGGATGCGGTGCAGGACACCCTGATCCGCGCCTGGCGTGGCATCGACGGGTTCGAGGGCCGGGCGGCCCTGCGGTCCTGGCTCTACCGGATCGCCACCAACGTCTGCCTCGACATGCTCAGCAGCCGCAACCGACGCGCCCGCCCGATGGACCTGTCGTCGGCTGCCTGGCAACCGGTAGAGGCGTCGCTGCAGGCCCGCCAGCCCGAAGACACCTGGCTGGAGCCGATGCTCGACACGCACGTGCTGCCCTCGCCGCTCGATCCCGCCGACGTGGCAGTCGGACGGGAGTCGATCCGGCTGGCCTTCGTCGCCGCGCTGCAGCTCTTGCCGCCGCGCCAGCGTGCGGTGCTGATCCTGCGCGACGTACTGCGGTGGAAGGCCGACGAGGTCGCCGCCTTGCTGGACTCTTCAGTCGCGTCGGTCAACAGCGCGCTGCAGCGGGCGCGGGCGACGATCGAGGTGCGAGCAGCGAGCGCGGGCGAGAGCTACGACCCGCTCGACGAGGAGCAGCAGGAGCTGCTCGCCAAGTACGTCGAGGCGTTCGAGAGCTACGACATCGACCGCTTCGTCGCGCTGTTGCATCAAGACGCCACCCAGAACATGCCGCCCTACGAGATGTGGCTGCAAGGTCCGGACGCCATCGGCGGGTGGATGCTCGGGCCCGGTCATGGGTGCCGCGGATCGCGGCTGTTGCCGGTCGTCGCCAACGGCGCCCCGGCGTTCGCGCAGTACCGCGCCAGCGGCCCCGGTGGTCGCCACGAGCCGTGGGCGCTGCAGGTGCTCGAGGTGTCCGACGGGCGCGTCGTGGGCATCACGTCGTTCCTCGACACCCGGCTCTTCGCGCTCCTCGGGCTGCCGGCGCGTCTCCCACGGTTGCGGGGAACTGCAGCGCGACATGCCGATTGAGCATGCACTTTCCCGCACTTGCCGGAAGAGTCGAAGGGGCCGGAAGAGTTGACGGGGACAGCCGTGAGTGAAGCGAAGGGGTATGCCGGATGACCGGGTCCGACCACACCACCCGCCTGGACGCAGACGCGCTCAACGAGCTCGACGCGCTCGTCGCGCCCGCGGACGAGCGGATGGCGCGGCTCTACCCGGGTGACCGCGGCCACCGCCAACCGGTCCACACCGTCTACGTGCCCGCCGACCAGTTCACGGTCGCCCTTCCGGCGGAGTGGGGAGGGGCGGCGCGGGACGCCCTCGACGAGTTCGCACCGACCGCCGCTGACCTGGCGAAGGTCATCGAGGCGACACCGGAGGCGGTCGAGGAGATCTGGCCGCTGCTGCTGGACAAGCTCGATCGCGAGCCGATCGAGGACCTCCGGATCGACCTCGAGGACGGCTACGGATCCCGACCAGACGATACGGAGGACCGCGACGCGGTCGCGGCCGGCCAGGCGCTGGCCGAGCTCACGGTGGCCGGCGAGGGTCCGCCGTACTCCGGCATCCGGTTCAAGGCGTTCGAGGCGGCCTCTCGGCGACGCGGGCTCCGCACGCTCGACCTCGTGATCGGCGCGCTGTTCGACCATGGCGGCATCCCAGAAGGGTGGGTGGTGACCCTGCCCAAGGTGACGTCGGTGGAGCAGGTGTCGGCCATGGTGCAGGCGTGCAACCGGCTCGAGCGCGGCTACGGGCTCACCGCTGGGTTGCTGCGCTTCGAGATCCAGGTCGAGACCGCTCAGTCGATCCTCGACTGCGACGGGACCGCGCTCGTGGCGAAGCTGGTGCATGCGAGCGACGGCCGCTGCAGCGGCCTGCACTTCGGCACCTACGACTACACCGCCGCCCTGGGCGTCTCCGCCGCCTACCAGGCCATGGACCATCCGGCCGCCGAGCACGCAAAGCAGGTGATGGCACTGGCAGCGGCCGGCACCGGCGTACGTGTGTCGGACGGCTCGAGCAACATCCTGCCGGTGGGTTCGGCGGCCGCGGTCCACCGAGCCTGGGCGCTGCATGCCCGCCTCGTCCGTCGCTCGCTGGAGTGCGGGTGGTACCAGGGCTGGGACCTCCACCCGGCTCAGCTGGTGACGCGTTATGCCGCGACGTTCGCGTTCTTCCGCCAGGGACTCGACGACGTCGGGAGGCGGCTGTCGGCCTACCTGGCGCCCGCGTCTGTCGACGCGACGACGGACGACTCCGGGGGTGCGCTCGACGAACCTGCCACGGCACAGGCTCTGGCCAACTTCGTCCGGCGCGGGGTGCACTGCGGGGCGGTGGCTGCCGATGAGGTGGAGCCGCTGACCGGGGCAGATCTTGCCACCCTGGACACGTTGGCCGCCCGCCGGATGGGCTGATCGAAGCCGCCCGCCGCCAGCAACGGCGGCGCCGAGGCGGACGCGAAGGTGCGCGAGGCCTCCCAAGCCATCGCCAGACTCGTCCGCTCCTGACCGCTCGCCAGTGGCGATGCACCGGGGTGTCAATTTCAAGCGCGGTGCTGTGCGGCAGCCCCTTGGGCGCGTGATCGCTAGCATGGCGCGACAGACAACGAGAGGAAGCATCGTGGCGGAGCCCGAAGTCAGCCAGCGCGGGCACGTGTGAGCCAGCAGCGAGATCCCTCGCTCGCCGACCTCGTCGTCGAGTTGCGCGACCGGCTGGCGGTCGTGCGCCAGGGCGGCTCGGAGGCCGCCCGCGACAAGCACACCGGCCGTGGGAAGCTGCTCGTCCGCGAGCGGGTGGACCGGCTGCTCGACCCAGGCTCGCCGTTCCTCGAGCTCTCACCGTTGGCGGCGTACGGCATGTACGACGACGCGGTGCCCAGTGCTGGACTGGTGACCGGAGTCGGCAGCATCAGCGGTCGCGAGTGCGTGGTGGTCGCCAACGACGCCACCGTCAAGGGCGGCACCTACTACCCTGTGACGGTCAAGAAGCACCTGCGTGCACAGGAGGTGGCCGCGGCCAACCGGCTACCGTGCGTCTACCTCGTCGACTCCGGCGGCGCCTTCTTGCCACTGCAGGACGAGGTCTTCCCTGACCGCGACCATTTCGGCCGGATCTTCTTCAACCAGGCCAACCTGTCCGCGGCCGGCATCCCCCAGATCGCCGCAGTGATGGGCTCCTGCACGGCCGGCGGGGCGTATGTGCCTGCCATGTCGGACGAGACCGTCATCGTGCGCAACCAGGGGACGATCTTCCTCGGCGGACCACCGCTGGTGAAGGCCGCCACCGGCGAGGTCGTCACGGCAGAGGAGCTCGGCGGCGGCGACGTGCACGC
>JACCVA010000364.1 GCA_013698435.1 Nocardioidaceae bacterium
TGCCGACGGGTCCGGGTGTCGGCGTTCCTCGAAGGTGTGCCCTGCAGCATCCACGGCCTCTGCCTGCCCGACGGGGTCGTCGTCCTCAGGCCGGTCGAGCTCGCCACGCTGCGAGATCTCGACCGCGGCCGGTTCGTGTACGCCGGGATGGGGACGACGTGGGACCCGGCACCAGCCGACGCCGAGCAGATGCGCGGGCTGGCGCGCGCACTCGGCGAGCACCTGACGCGTAGGCACGGATACCGGGGCGGCTTCGGCATCGACGGGGTGATGACTGCCGACGGCTTCCTGGTCACCGAGATCAACCCCCGGTTCAGCGGCGGGCTGACCCGGCTGGCACGAGTAGCCCCTGCTGCCCACCTCGAGCTTGTCCAGGTGAACGCCCTGCTGGGCCGCGACGTCGGCAGGTCCGCCGCCGGGATCGAGGAGCGCGCCCAGGCGATGCTCGACGACAACCGTTTCATCGACGCGGCGGGGTTGTCCGGTCGGCGGCTGCTCGACGACCACGTCGAGATCGCGGTGACGGCGGGCGACGCCCGGCTCGAGGCGGCAGACCTGTCCGATCCCGACGTCGCGGGCACCGACCCCGCCGACCTTGGCGCGGACGTCCTCAGCGTGATCGGTGCGGTCGCCGCGGGCCCCTCCCCGCTGGGTTCCTTCGTCCGGCTGACGGTCAACGACGACGTGCTCCGGGTCGGGGACCGGGTGGCCCCCTACAGCGCGCTGCTGCTCGACTTCGCCGACCGAACCTGGGGCACCGGCTTCGGTCGGGTGCTGATGGCGCCCGAGGTCCGACCAGGCGCCGCGGCTCTCGCAGCCGGCGAGGCACTCCAGGGGCCGGCCGGTGGCTGACGTCGCCGTGGTGGGCGCCGGCCTCGGCGGGCTGGCGGCGGCGGCCCGGCTTGCCAAGCTGGGCCACCACGTCACGGTCTTCGAGCGCCTGGACGCCGCGGGCGGCGCGATGCGACCGGTCGAGTCCGCCGGGTACCGGTGGGACGGCGGCCCGACGGCGGTCACCATCCCGGCGGTGCTGCGTGACCTCTTCCGCAAGTCCGGGCGACCGATCGAGCGGTACGTCGACCTGGTGGCACGCGACGTCGCCCGCCGCCACGTCTTCGCCGACGGCGCCGTCGTCGACCTGCCGGTGGGTTCCCGCGGCCCGCAGATCGCTGCTGTCGACGCCGGTCTCGGCCCCGGCGCCGGCGGCAAGTGGGCGGCGTACGTCGACGCCCAGACCGAAACCTGGGAGACACTTCGCACCCTCGTGCTCGACCCACCGGCAGGTGGCCTGGCGTACGCCGACCCGGTCGTGGCGAAACGGCTCGGAGCACGTACGACCGTGGCCAAGCTCGCGAAGCGGGCGTTCAAGGACGAGCGGCTGCGCACGATGGCCGTGCATCAGGTGGTCGCCGCCGGGTCACTGCCCCGTGACGTGCCTGCCTACGGCGCCGTCGAGCCCTACCTCGAACGCAGCTTCGGCGTCTGGGACGTGCGCGGTGGGATGCGCAGCCTGGTCGAGGCGCTCGTCATCCGGCTCGACGAGCGTGGGGTCGAGGTCGTGTACGACACCGAGATCGCGGCCGTCCACACCGAAGCCGACGCCGTGTCAGGCGTGGAGACCGTGTCCGGGACCTTCCACACCGCGCAGGTGGCGGTGACGGACCTGGACCCACGAGCCGTCTTCGGCCGGCTGCTGCGGCATCCTGCGGCCGAGGCCGGGCGGCGCATCTTCGAGGTGGCCACACCGGCCACCCCGATGGCCGTCACCCATCTCGGGCTGCGAGGTGACGTGCCCGCACTGCCTGCGGAGGTCGTCCTGCACGGAGACCCGCTGATCGTGATCACGACCACCGACGCGGCGCCCGCCGGCTGCCGGGCGTGGTCGGTGCGCCACCGGGGAGCGCCCGGTGAGGACATCGTGGTGACGATGGTGGGACGCGGTCTCGACGTGCGACACCTGGTGGTGGCTCGGCTCGAGCGCGACGCCGTGACCCAGATCCGGGCGACCGGCGCCTCGGCGTACGGCCTGGCCTGGGCGGGCCACCGTGCCCAGGCCCGCCGCGCCGCCCTCGTCCAGCCGCTGAGGGGCATGCACCTGGTCGGCTCCGGGGTGCATCCGGGGGCCGGCATCGCGTACGTCGGGTGGGGCGCGGCCCACGTGGCCGCGCGGATGGGCAAGGCCTGAGCCGGCCGGCACGTGCGCGTCCGCTCAGCCTTGCACGAGGTTGGCGAAGATCTGTCGCGTCGCCGTCGACCGGTTCAGGGTGTAGAAGTGCAGGCCCGGTGCGCCCTTGGAGAGCAGCTCGTTGCACATCTCGGTCGCGATCTCGACCCCGATCCGGCGCACGTCGGAGGGCTCGGACACGCCGTCGAAACGGGCCACGACCTCGGCCGGGACCGGCCGGCCGGACAGCTCGGCGAACCGCAGGATCTGCTTCAGGTTCGTGATCGGCATGATGCCGGGGATGATCGGGATCCGCGTGCCGGCAACCCGCGACCGCTCCACCAGCGCGAAGTAGTCGGCCGGTCGGAAGAACAGCTCCGTGATGGCGAAATCGGCTCCCGCCGCCTCCTTCGCCACCAGCACGCGCGCGTCCTCCTCCAGCGACCGCGCCTCCCGGTGCCCTTCGGGGAAGGCCGCGACCCCGACGCTGAAGTCTCCGTGCGAGCGGACCAGCGCAACGAGCTGATCGGCGTGGTCGAGCCCCTCGGGGTGAGCCGTCCACGGGTTGCCCGGCCCGCCGGGCGGGTCGCCGCGCAAGGCCAGCATGTTGCGCACCCCCGCGTCGGCGTACGCGCCGATGACGGCACGCAGCTCGTCGCGGCTGTGCCCCACGCACGTCAGGTGCCCCACCGGGATCAGCGTGGTCTCCCCCGCGATCCGGCCGGTGATGCGCACGGTGCGGTCGCGGGTCGTGCCGCCTGCCCCGTAGGTGACGGACACGAACGTCGGACGGAGGGGTTCGAGCTCACGGATCGCCTGCCAGAGGCGTCGCTCCCCCTCGTCGTCCTGCGGCGGGAAGAACTCGAACGAGAACGAGGGTCCGGGTCGCTCCAACAGGTGCCGCACGCTCGTTGCCGGCCGACCGATCACCATGCCAGGAGCGTACCGATGCGACCGAGTTGTCAGCGTGCAGTGGACACGGTTGCGCTCACGTCACCCTGACAAGTCGGTCGTGGGTAGGCTCGCGCAGGTGATCGAGCCGATCCCCGCCGAGCTCACCGACACGGTGACGACGATCCTCGACACGTTCATCGACGCCAAGCAGCGCCAGCTCGCGCCGATCGGTCCGGAGCTCGACCAGCTGGTCGATGCCGCCCGGCGTGCCGTCCACGGCGGCAAGCGGCTGCGACCCGCGTTCGCCTACTGGGGGTGGCGCGCAGCTGGTGGCGGGGTTCGCGACGCCGAGGCGCTGCTCACCGCCGCTGCGGCGATCGAGCTGGTACATGCCAGCGCACTCGCCCATGACGACGTGATGGACGACTCGGAGACCCGACGAGGGCAACTGGCCGCCCACCGCGGCTTCAGCGAACGGCTCCAAGATGCTGCCGTCGACCGCGTCGACGCCGAACGCTTCGGTCGGTCGGCGGCCATCCTGCTCGGTGACCTGCTGTTGTCGTGGTCCGACGAGATGCTGGGCAGCAGCGGCTTCAAGCCGGCGACGATCGTCCGCGCCCGGGTGTACTTCGACAAGCTGCGCAGCGAGGTCGTCGCCGGCCAGTTCCTTGACGTACTGGCCCAGACCAAGGACACCAGCAGCGCCTCCGATGCGTTGCGTGTCGTCCGCTACAAGTCGGCGAAGTACACCGTGGAGCGACCACTGCAGTTCGGGGCGGCCCTTGCCAAGGCAGATCCCGCACTGCTGGCGGCGCTGTCGTCGTACGGCGTGCCGCTGGGTGAGGCCTTCCAGCTGCGCGACGACGTGCTGGGTGTGTTCGGGGAGCCGCGCGTCACCGGCAAACCCAGCGGTGACGACATCCGCGAGGGCAAGCGCACCCTGCTCGTTGCCCGGACGTTCGACATGGCCGGCCCTGAGCAACGCGCCGTCCTCGACCGCTACTTCGCCACGCCTGGGGTCGACGCTGACGGCGTCGCAGCCGTCCAGCGGGTGATCCGTGACACCGGGGCGCTCGACGCGGTCGAGACGGTGATCGCTGAGCTGACCGTCGCGTCGCAGGTCGCGCTGGCGCAGGCGCCCGTCGCGGACGCCGAGGCCCGCGCGGCGCTGGGGGTCCTGGTCGACCGGGTGACCAACCGCACCGTCTGAACCGGCGTGCGGGCGGCGGCGAGAGTCAGACGATGACTTGCGCCCGTCGGCGTACCTCGGTGCCGCGGTCCTCGCGCAGCGCGTCGATAGGCCGACCCGGCAGCGAGTCGTCGGCGGTGAACAGCCACTCGAGCGACTCCTCGTCGCGCAACCCGTGGTCGGCCAGCACCGTCAACGTGCCGCCGAGGCCTTTGACGAGGAGGCCGTCCTGGAGGAAGGCGGCCGGTACTTCGAGCTCCTTGCGCTGGGGACGCCTCAGCACGACCAGCTGGTGCTCCCGCGCGAGCTGGCGCACCTTGCTGGGGGTGACGCCCAGCTCGTCGGCGGCCTCGCGCAGGGTCAGCCAGGCGTCGACGAGGGTGTCGAGGCCTGCAGGGTTGTCGACTGTTTCGCTCACGCGCCTAGCCTGACATGCGCCTGCCCGGCAGCCGCCGCCGAGGGCGGGCAAGCGGGTCGCCGGGCGGTGAGAGTGGCCGGGACCGGCCGGCGGTGAGCGGTGCGGGGACGGCGAGGCTTCCCGGTGCGCAGGGTGACGCTCCGTAAACTCGGGCCCGTGGAACGACCCGCGACCACCGACCCTCTCGTCGGGCGCCTGCTCGACGGGCGGTACCGCATGGGCGCCAAGATCGCCCGGGGCGGGATGGCCACCGTCTACGAAGCCACCGACCTGCGCCTGGACCGGCCGGTCGCGATCAAGGTGATGCCGCATGCGCTGGCCGACAACGAGGAGTTCAGCCAGCGCTTCGTGCGCGAGGCCCGTGCCGCCGCCCGGCTCACCCACCCCAACGTCGTCGCGGTCTACGACCAGGGCGACGACGACGGGACGCTCTTCTTGGCCATGGAGTACGTCGCCGGACGGGTCACCCTGCGTGACGTGATCCGGGCCGATGCGCCGCTCGCGCCGGGGCGGGCGCTGGCGCTCTTCGAGGAGATCCTCAAGGCCATCGCCGCCGCGCACGAGTCCGGCATCATCCACCGCGACGTCAAGCCCGAGAACGTGCTGATCGACCCGCGGGGCCGCGTCAAGGTCGCCGACTTCGGCCTCGCCCGGGCGATCAGCTCCGCCACCACGGCCACCGCGACGGCGGGGGTGCTGATGGGCACCGTGTCCTACATCGCCCCCGAGCTCGTCACCGAGGGGCGCTCCGACGCCCGCTCGGACGTGTACGCACTTGGGGTGCTGCTCTTCGAGCTGTTGACGGGCCACAAGCCGCACACCGGCGACAGCCCGATCCAGGTGGCGTACAAGCACGTCCACGACGACGTACCGGCACCGTCGGCGATGGTGGACGGCATCCCGCCGTACCTCGACGCCTTCGTCGCCCGGGCCACCGCGCGTCAGCGCGACCTCCGGCCAGCCGATGCGCACGTCATGCTGCAGCAGCTCCGGCGCGTGCGCCACGCCCTCGATCACGGCGTCGTCAACGACGAGGAGCTGACCAGCGACCTGACGCCGACCGTCGCGGTCGGCACCGCACCAGGTGACGGTTGGGCGTACGACGACGTGTTCGACCTGCTGACCGACGACGAGGGCGTGCCGTCCCAGGACGCTAGCCAGCCCCCACCGGCAAGCGAGGACGAGGTCTTCGACGTCGCTG
>JACCVA010000365.1 GCA_013698435.1 Nocardioidaceae bacterium
GTTGGCCACCTCGGTGTTCGACTACCACTCGACGTTCCGCGACCGGCTGACCGGCGACTGGGCCACCGGACCCATCCCGAGCCGACGGGTCCGTGTGGCCATCAAGGCAGCCGGTCTGACCGACGCCTACGCGACGGACATCCTCAAAGATGCTCGCCTGTGGCAAACGCGGATGACGTTTCTGATCAACAACGGAACGACCGTCCAGATCCGAGCCTGGGACGCCAGCGGAGGACCGGTCCAGCCGATCCCGGTCGAAACCAACCCGTACACCCTCATCAGCCCGAACACGTTGGTGCTCACCAGGCGCGCCTCGGTGACCAAGCTGACGTTCACCTACCGGGTCCAGGGTGGACGGCTGTTCCTGCACTTCGAGAAGGCTCAACCCCGTCCACTCAGCGACGCCGCCACAGCAGTGGTGATCGCCTGGACCGCAGCGCCCCTTCGCAGGACAGGTTCCTGACCACACGTCCGCTCCACGCGTATGTGAAGAGTCACACGGCGGCGTCAGCGCGTCGCTGATGTGATGCAGGAACGCGCCTTGACCCCGCCGCCGGTGTCGGTGCGCACCACCAATGCCGGATCATCGCCCGCCGGTCATGGGTTGGTCAGTGATGGTCACGATGACGCCTTTCCAGGCTGAGAGGCCGTGGAAGGATGAGGGCACTTTGGGGCTTCAGGCTCGCCGGCAACTCCAAGCGGGTCCACCGGATCAAGCCTGCGACGCTGCCCGAGCTCGCGGCGTTGGTGGCCGCGATGCCGAAGCGTCTGCAGATGATGACGCTGCTCGCGGCCCGGTGCGGTCTGCGGTTCGGGGAGCTGGCAGAGCTGCGTCGCAGCGACGTCGACGCCAAGAACGGCGTACTCCGTATCCGCCGCGCCGTGGTCCGGGTCGACGGCTTGACCATCGTCGGTACACCTAAGAGCGATGCTGGCACCCGAGACGTGGCTGTGCCGCCGCACCTGATGCCCGCGCTCAAGGCGCACATCGCTGAGCACGCACAGTTCGGCCGCGACGGGCTGCTGTTCCCTACGGCATCCGGGGGTCAGCTGTCGTCATCGGCGCTGTACGGCAGGGCCCCCGCTCGGCTCGCTCGGCGAGGCCGCGGTTGTAGGCGTCCATGTCCCGCGTCCCACACCGGGCCGAACAGTCACCGGGTCCGCGTTTCCAACCGATACCTTGAGCGTTGGCCGGCAGCTTTTCCGTCCGTATTCGCCACGGTGCGCCGCAAGCTAGGCACGGATGCTCTCGGTCGAGCACGATCTTGGTCTGCACCACATGCTCACGGTACCGCCGTCTTAGAGCCACCTCGCGTCCCGCGCCGTCGCCACCACCTCGACGAGCAGCCCAGGATCATAGCGGCCTCGTCTTGGTCCGCTGATCGACCGAGGGTTGAAGCTCTGCTGTTACCTCGGCACCGCGTTACGGCGTGCTCTCGCGGACCCGTTCGGCGTCGACCCATTCGAGGTGTTGCATCCCGGTCCCGGTGCTGTAGCGCACGAACGCCAGCCAGCCTGTGCCGTCACGTCGCCACGCTTCGAGGTGGCCGCTGTGCCAAGTGTGGTCACGTGCCACGACGACGCTGCGTCGTGGTCGTACCGGGCGCATGGCTCAGCGTAGGTCTGTCTGTGGACAACCTGCACACGGATGCTGGGGCGACCACCGTCACCAGGCATCTGCGGTAGATGCGTATGCTACTTAGCAGATGGGGACCTTGGTGGCTCCCTGCATCGTGCAGAGAGGACCACTCATGAATGGACCTAGCGGACTGGCATTCGGAGCAGGGATGCTCGCGACCGTGAGCCCCTGCGGGCTAGCGATGTTGCCGGGTTTCCTGGGCTACTACATCGGCACCGACGGGTCTGCTGCCGAGGGAGATCGAAGCGGCGCCCACGTGCTGCAGAGGAGTCTGCAGGCCTTGCGGACCGGGCTGGTCGTCAGTCTCGGGTTTGTCGCGGTCTTTGTGGGCACGGCCCTGGTCGTGGCGGCTGGTCTGCGCAGCGTCCTGGACGCAGTGCCGTGGATCGCCGTGGCTGTGGGCGTCGTCCTCGTGGGCGTCGGCCTGGTGATGCTGACCGGGCGCCGGGTGGGCGTGCGCCTGAGGTTTAACCCGCTGCGCAACAACGGCCGCGGCCCGATCGCGATGCTCTCCTACGGTGCCGCCTACGCCGTGGCGTCCCTCTCTTGCTCCCTCGGTGTGTTGCTCGCCCTCATCGGAGGCGGTCTCTCCGCCTCCACCACCACGAGCCTCCTGC
>JACCVA010000378.1 GCA_013698435.1 Nocardioidaceae bacterium
CGGAGCAGCGGCTCCTCCTCCGACAGCGGGTTGGCGACCCGCAGCGCCGCCCGGCGTTCGTCGTCGACCCCAAGGCCGAGGGCCGACCAGTCCTGGTCCCCGACAAAGGGGTAGACCAGCGCCTCGATGTAGCCGGAGGCGGCGAGCGCGAGGCCGACCCGGCGGCGCAGCCGTTGCCGTTTGGTCCAGCCCCGACCGGCGGGCGCCGCCGGAAGGACGCTGGGGACTGCGTCGTAGCCGACGATGCGCAAGACCTCCTCGACGAGGTCGTGCGGGTCGCGGATGTCGGGGCGCCACGGGGCGGGCGTCGCGGTGATCGTGCCGTCGGCCTCCACGACCTCGCACCCGACCGTGCGCAGCGCGTCGGCTGCCTGCCGGTCGGAAACCGCGAAGCCGCCGACCCGGCTCGGCAGCTGGGCGTCGATGGTGATGGCCTCACGCCCGGCCGGTGCGCCCACCACAGCGGCGGTTTCGGCGATCCGGCCGCCGCCGTGCTCCACCAGCAGCTCCGCGACGCGGCGCGCCGCCACCTGAGAGATCGTCGGGTCGATACCGCGCTCGAACCGCTTCGACGCCTCGCTCGGCAACCGGTGCCGGCGTGCCGCGCGGGCGATCGTCACCGGGTCGAAGTGCGCGGCCTCGATCACGACTGATGTCGTCGCGTCGCTCATCTCGGTGTCCTCTCCACCCATCACGCCGGCGAGACCGATCGGGCCGCGGTCGTCGGTGATGAGGAGGTCCTCGGGGTGCAGGGTGCGGGAGACGCCGTCCAGCGTCGTGAGCTGCTCGTCAGTACTCGCCCGCCGTACGACGATCGTGCCCCGCAGCGCAGCCTTGTCGTAGCCGTGCAAGGGCTGGCCGAGCTCGAGCATGACGTAGTTGGTGACGTCGACCGCTAGCGAGATCGGCCGCATCCCCGCCAGCTGCAGCCGCCGCGCGAGCCAGCGGGGCGACGGGGCGGTGGCGTCGATCCCCTCGACCTCCAACGTCACGAACACGTCGCAGCCCGAGCTGTCCACGATGTCGACGGGGTAGCCGGCGCCAGCGCCGGCAGCGGCGTACGTGGTCCCGGGGTCGTGGAAGGGAACGCCGTACGCCGTCGCGGCCTCCCGCGCCACTCCGCGGACGGACAGCGCGTAGGCGCGGTCGGGGTTGATCTCGAACTCTATGACGTCGTCCTGCAGGTGGAGGACGTCGACCGCGTCGTCACCCGGGGACCCCTCGGAGGAACCGAGCACGAGGATGCCGGACGCGTCATCGCCCAGGCCGAGCTCGCGGGTCGAGCAGATCATGCCGTCCGACACGTGACCGTAGGTGCGCCGGGCGGTGATCTCGAAGCCGCCGGGCAACACAGCACCTGGCAGTGACACGACCACCAGATCGCCCTCGGCGAAGTTGTCCGCGCCGCAGACGATCCCGCGCGGTTCGCCCTCGCCGACGTCGACCTGGCACCACCGCACGGTCTTGCCGTTCGAGTGCGCCTCGGGCTCGACCGACAGCACCAGCCCCACGACCACCGGACCCGTCACGTCGTCGCCGGCCGCCTCCAGCGCCTCGAGCTTGAGGCCGACGAGCGTCAGCCGGTCGGCGAGCTCTTTGGCGTCCAGGTCAGCGGGCAGGTCGACATAGTCGCGCAGCCACGACACCGGGACCCGCATCACAGCTCCGTTCCGAACGGCAGCGTGAACCGCACGTCCCCTTCGACCATGTCGTGCATGTCCTCGACGCCGTGACGAAACATCAACGTGCGCTCGACACCCATCCCGAAGGCGAACCCGGAGTACGTCTCGGGGTCCACACCGGAGGCGACCAGCACGCGAGGGTTGACGACACCGCAACCGCCCCACTCGATCCAGCCCTCGCCGCCGCAGGCGCGGCACGACTGGATGTCGGGCCCGATGCCGCGACAGGCAAAGCAGACCAGGTCGACCTCGGCGGACGGCTCAGTGAACGGGAAGTACGACGGTCGGAAGCGGGTCGTGATCTTGTCGCCGAACATCGCCGCCGCGAAGCGGTCGAGCGTGCCTTTGAGGTGCGCCATCGTCAGACCGCGGTCGACCGCCAGGCCCTCCACCTGGTGGAAGACCGGTGTGTGGGTGGCGTCCAGCTCGTCCGTGCGGTAGGTGCGCCCGGGGCAGATGACGTAGATCGGCAGCTCGCGCGTCAGCATGCTGCGCGCCTGGACCGGTGAGGTGTGCGTCCGCAGCACGAGGCCGGCGTCCTCGGGCTCCAAGAACAGGGTGTCCTGCATCGACCGAGCCGGATGGTCCGGGCCCAGGTTGAGGGCGTCGAAGTTGAGCCACGCGGCCTCCACCTCGGGACCCTCGGCCACCTCCCAGCCCATCGCGACGAACACGTCACCGATCCGCTCTTGCAGCGTCGTCAACGGGTGGCGGGCACCGCGCGGGTCACGGTCGTACGGCAACGTGACGTCGACGGTCTCCTCGACGAGCATCCGTTCCTCCTGCTCGACCTCGAGCTGAGCCGTACGCCGGGTGAGCGCCTGGTTGACGGCCCCTCTGGCCTGGCCGACCCGCTGCCCGGCGTCCTTGCGCGCCTGGGGCGGCAGCGCCCCGATCTCCCGGTTGGCCAGCGCGAGGGGTGACCGGTCGCCGGCGTGGGCCAGACGCGCCTGTTTGAGCTCGTCGAGGGTGGTGGCCGCGTCGATCGCCGCGACCGCCGCGTCACGCATCGCCGCCACCTCGTCGGCGTGCAACGGCGTGACCTCGACCGGGTCGTAGTCCTTGTTCGGGCCTGACATGAGCTCGCTTTCGAGGGGGGCGGCACCCGAAGTCTAGGAACTGGAGCCGGGGACCCGCGAATCGGTTTCGGCCCATGTCCCGGTCGGATGGGCCTCCAGCCCCCGGCCCGTCTCCCGGAACTGCGGGAAAGGACAGCCGGCGTACGGCGTGTCGGCCTGCAGCTTCCCACAGTTCGCAGGAGCGGCCGAGGGGCGCAAGGCCGGCCGGATCAGTCGAGCCCGGCGGGTTGGCCAGCCGGCAGCATCACCCGCATCCGGGCACCACCCGACGGGGACTCCTCCACCCGTACGACGCCGTCGTGTGCGGCGACCAGGCCGCCGAC
>JACCVA010000415.1 GCA_013698435.1 Nocardioidaceae bacterium
GCGCATCCTGCCGATCCGCCGCCGACGATGACGAAGTCCCAGACCTTGCTCGAGTCGGCAGTCATCAGCTGTCTCCGAACCAGTGCTGGACCGCGGGACGGACGTTGTGCCAGATGTGCTTGGTCTCCCGGTATTCGTCGAGGCCGGCTGCGCCGAGCTCGCGACCGATGCCACTTTGCTTGTAGCCGCCCCATTCGGCCTGCGGCACATAGGGGTGGTAGTCGTTGATCCAGACGGTGCCCATCCGGAGTCGAGACGCGACCCGCTCTGCGCGGCCACCGCTCTGGGTCCAGACGGCACCAGCCAGGCCGAAGACGGAGTCGTTTGCGAGGCGGACGGCGTGGTCCTCGTCGGTGAAGGACTCGACGGTGAGCACCGGCCCGAACGACTCCTCCTGCACAACACCCATCGCCGTGGTGCAGTCGTCCAATACGGTCGGCAAGTAATAGAAACCGTCGGCGAGTGCTGGGTCATCGGGGCGCGCACCGCCACACCGCACGGTCGCTCCCGCGGCGACACCTGAAGCGACATACGCCTCGACCTTGGCACGGTGGTCAGCCGAGATGAGCGGGCCCGTCTCAGCCTTCTCGTCGAACGGCCCGCCGAGCCGTATCCGCTCTGCTCGCCGGACGAGTTCGTCCACGAAGTCCTCCTTGACTGACTCGTGCAACAAGAGCCTGGCTCCTGCGGAACAAACCTGACCGGAGTGGAGGAAGACGGCGGTCAGGGCAAAGTCGAGTGCCACCTCGAGATCGGCGTCGGCAAAGACGATGTTGGGATTCTTGCCACCGAGCTCGAGGGCGATCTTCTTCACAGTCGGTGCGGCGGCCGCCATCAGCTGGCGACCCGTCTGCAGTCCACCTGTGAACGACACGAGGTCGATGTCTGGGTGAGCAGACAGGGGTGGGCCGGCGTACGGACCGGCGCCAAGGACGAGGTTGCCCACACCGGCCGGAAGGCCGGCCTCGCAGAGGTAGCGCATCAGCAAGATGGCAGTCGACGGGGTGAGCTCTGATGGCTTGAGGACGAACGCATTGCCTGCGGCGAGGGCAGGCGCGACTTTCCAGCTGGTCTGCAGCAGTGGGTAGTTCCAGGGTGTGATCAGGGCGCAGACTCCGACCGGCTCGTGCACGATTCGGCTGCGGACGTCCGGGCGGCCGGTGTCCACGACTCGGCCGGCATTTTCGGCGGCGACATTTGCGTAGAAACGGAAGACGCCGACGACGTCGTCCACGTCGTACTCACTCTCGACCAGTCGCTTGCCGGTGTCGAGCGACTCGGCCCGCGCGATGTCGTTCTTGTGCGCGCTGAGCAGGTCTGCGGTGCGGTGCAACAGGACACTGCGGTCGTGAACGGAGGTGCCAGGCCAGCCGGAGCTGTCGAAGGCGCGGCGGGCCGCGTCGATCGCTGCGACCGTGTCGTCGGGCCCCGCTTCGTCGACGGTCGCGACGAGGCGTCCGTCCGCGGGACAGTAAATCTCGCGCCGACCGCCCGCGCGCGCTGCCCGCCAGTCCCCGTCAATGAAGAGGTCAGGCACGCTGCCTCCGCGCTATTGTGATGATGTTGCGTTCGACGCAACAGTCATCTGTTGGCGCAACAACAGTGGCAGTCTCGCGCTGAGGCGTCAAGACGTCGCGGGTGACAGTTGCATGACGGCACATTCCAGTGCCCGCGCTGCTCCCCGTCACTCGTGCGGACCCCTCCAGCCGAGCCGGCTGGAGACCTCGTCGGCCGCAGCCCGCACGGCTTCGGCGAGCTCTGGGACACGGCGAGCGCCGAGCCGGAACGTCGGGCCAGAGATGCTGAGAGAGGCAGCCACCTCGCCATGGATGTTGCGCACGGGGGCAGCGACGGCGGTGAGCCCGATCTCAAGCTCGTCGATCGCGATCGCATAGCCACGGTCGCGCGTCTGGGCAAGCTCACGTGTCAGTGCCGCCAGGCTCGTGATCGTGTTGGCGGTGAATGACGGCATCGCCCCCGCCTCCCGGACGACATCGGCCGCGTCGAGCGCGCTCAGCAGAACCTTGCCGTTGGAGGTTGCGTGCAGGGGGATTCGCTGCCCAACCCAGTTGTGAGGTTGCAGCGCCGACGACCCGGCGACCTGGTCCATGTACAGAGCGGCGCCATCGGACAGGACGGCGACGTTGACGGTCTCACCCGTTCGCTGAGCCAGTGCCCGACTGACTGCGCGGCTTTCTTGCACCAGATCGAGCCGTGACGTAGTGGCCCCCGCGAGTCGAAGGATCCCGGTGCCGAGGCGGTACTTGCCGCGGCCGACGTGCTGTTCTACCAGGCGCCGGCGCTCCAGCGCGGCGACCAGGCGAAAGGCCGTGGACTTGTGGACTCCGAGCTCCCGCGCCAAGTCGGTGACACCGACCTCACCGGAGCGGGCCAAGATCTCCAGAATCGTGACGGCCCGGTCGACCGACTGGACCGTCGTCGTCGCGTCCCCCGGGATGGACAGCGCCGGAGGGACAGAGACGTTGCTCATGGCGAGACAGTAGTGCATAGGCAGCGACAGGCAACAGACCCAAATGCGGAACGCCCGAACCGTCACATTCTTACCCGCGAACCGTCACTTTTCTAGCGCCCGAACCGTCACATTCTTACGCTCGCACCGTCACTTTCAGCGCCGGGACTCGTGCGCCGGGTTTTTCAGGGTGCGTACCGACGGGTCGACGAGCCGGACGACCAGATGGCCCGGCGCCGAGGCTGCGGCGCTCGTACTTCGACCATCCGCCATTCTGTGCGACCGCTCCGCTGCCTGGATCCATGGAGTGGACACACTGGAGCTCGATCAGGTGCGTGCCGTGCCCCCACTTGAGATGGTGGTATTGCCGGACAGGGCACGCGTACGGCGTGCGGGATGTATCGGTGGGGAGCGCGACCTCGAGGATCGGGATCTGATGACGGTCGGTCGTGTCTGTCTGACCACGCCGCTGC
>JACCVA010000418.1 GCA_013698435.1 Nocardioidaceae bacterium
CTGGCCGGAAGCGGCGAGGATGGGCGCGCAGCAGATGGCGACCCAGTACGGACAGCCGAACGAAGGCACGGCCACCAAACTGCTGTGGTTCGGCCGAGGGCCATGGAAGCGGATACAAATCACTAGCGATGAGGTGGTGCATAAGTTCCCGACCCCTCACGCCGACTTCCTGACGCAATACATCGATTACGAGGTGCCGGTTGACAAACTGGGGGAGCTGGGACGCTACGACGGCAGCTGCCTGATCGACCGCACAATGGGCGAAGCGGCAGCCCGGTGCGACTCGGAGGCGGCGAATATCCTGACACTCAATCTGATGCACGAGATCGTAATCGGGACCAGAAGCGTCGACGAGGCTCGCGCCTTCTACTCCGAGACCCTGTCTGCCTACTGCTTGGGCGAATCGGCGCCATACTGCGAGCAGTTCCAGTTTCAACTGCCGCGCGGCGGTCCTGGAGACCCCGATCAGCCGGTACCGCCTGGACCGAAGGCCGAGCAGGTGACCCAGAAGGTCGACGAGTTCCTAAGCGCCAGCGGCAGAGCCTGATCGTCGCCCATGCGGGTCCGGTGGCGTTATATGAAATATTTCCCGAGGAAGTCAGCGAGCATCAGACCGATCTGACTCACGGGCGTTGGCTACCGTCAGCAACTGTTCGCGCCGGTAGGTGCGCGCCGACCGTCGGCGTGCACCTCGTAGGGCACCCGGTCGGCGGCCACGAGCTGGCCGAGGCGGGACAGGATCCCAAGGATCGCGGCGGCCGCCGTGGCACCTATCTAGTACGAGGAATGATGGTCGAACGCGACCCGTGACGACCGCAGTTGCAACGCCAAGGCCTCAGCGTCGGCGCGTGGCACACGCCGACGCCCATGATTGGGTCCTGCCGCGAGTCGACCAGCTGCGGCGTGACGCAGCAGCGTGCTCTTGGAGCAGCCACGATGAGAGCCGCCTAGTCCAGGGTGACCCCGTCAACGGGTTTCATGCCTGGTGACGGTACCCGGCTGGCGACACTCAAGCGGGGTTATGCACAGGTCGCGTCATTCAGCAGTCACGCAGATCCGTCACTGACGCCACACTGCCCTGAATAGGAAGCCGAGTGATCGTAGTTTCGTTGTGTCGGGCGCTGTTTGTCCACGGTGTAAGAAGAGCCAGTTTGAGATGATCTACGAGGCCGCAGACGCGGCCTGAGAACCATCAACCCCGAGTGTCAACCAAACCGGGGGCAGACCCCAGCGGGATCGGAGACGCAGTGAGCCAAGCTTTGTTGTTCGCGCTCGTCACCTCCGGAGCTCTGATAGCCGGAGCGTTCACCGGGATGCGGTGGATGCCGCCGGCGCACTTGCTCGCCTCACTCCTCGCGTTCGCGGCCGGGGCGCTGACCGCGGCGTTGGCGTTCGAGCTTTTCGAGCCTGCATTCAAGGTCGACAGCTGAGCCTGGCGTTTGATCCCTGGATGTAGGACCGAGAGCGCCCCGTACCTGCCTCTGGAACTGAACGGCGTAATCGCCAATCTCCGCAAGGCACAGGACCGTTGGCGTCGGCCAGGCAAAGGTGAGCGGGCACGCCGACATCAGCTTGCGTCTAGTTGTACTCGATCGCGCGTTCAGGCCGGCGTGCGCGCGGCTGACCAGTTCACCGCAGCGGCCGGTTCCCCCACCTCGGCCTGAGGCTCCTTTACGGCCGGTCGGCGAGCATCGCGGCGTCCCGCCAGGCCTCGGTGGTCTTGCCTGAAGTGAGGCCGCGATCACCCTGGAAACGGTCGCGAGTGACCCCGGTGTCACGAGCTTGACGAACTTCACGGGCGAGAGCGAGTCGCGATGGATCGGATTCGGGGTTCTCGTAGAACTTCGCATCGCGAAGCAGCGATTTGACCGTTTCCAGCCCAACGCCAAGTGCGCCGGCGATCTCGGCACGGCTTAAGCCGGTGCGCTGCATGGCGAGAGCCTGTTTCCCTCGGTCTCCGCGCGCCTCCATCGAGTTGCTCGAGGTGCCTTCACCGGCGGGCTCGGCCGGAGACGGCGCGATCTGAGCGGAGCGGCCGGTTGGAGGTCATCGAAGTAGTCCGGGAGGCTCAGGGCCTTCGCCGCTGCGCGGAGCTGCCGGATCTCGGTCAGGGTGAGGACGTCGTCGTCGAGTGCGGCGGCCTTGAGTCCGTCGAGGAATCGCTGATTGAGCGCGAGTACCTGAGTTCCGCCCATGCCTGCGGAGCCTGCCAGGTGGGCAAGGAGTTTGGCCTCCTCGCCGGTAAGGCGACCGTCGGAGAGCACCTCAGCCAGCACGTCGAGGTATGCCTCGGCTGCTGCATCGTCCGGCGCGAGACCTGTTCCGGGCAGTCGGGCCATCAGCGAGTGCATCCAGCCGTCGGTTCCCTTGCGGAGCGTGACTGCTCGGGTGACAAGCCGCAGGCTGGTGCCGGTCGGTTTCGCGGCGGCCCAGGCCAGTGGGGAGCCGCTGTAAAGAAGCGGTGAACGAAGCTTGCCGGTCATTTGTGGAAGAAGCGCGCTGACCGCGCGCACGTCGCCGAGGCAGCGTGCTTGTCGACAAGCGCGACACCGCCAGCTCGAGCGAGCGTTCCGAGCTTGTAATTGGGAGTGGCGAACGTCTGCCGACCCAGCCACAGCGTGCACAGAGCTGGGATCGAGTGCACGTCGATGCCAACTCGCTTGAGCTCGGCGGCGAGAAATGCCTCTTCGAACGTCGCGTTATGGGCGACTACCACCGCGCCGCTCATCCGAGCGAGCAGTTCTGGCGCGACCTCGGCGAAGGTTGGCGCGCGCTCAACTTGGGCGTTCGTAATGCCGTGGATGAAGGTGGGTCCGACATCCCTGCCATCCGGGTTGACCAGTGTCGCGAACTCGTCCTCGATCTGGCCGCTGGCGTCAACGCGCGCGACCGCCACTTCGACAATCCGATCGAGGCGGGGGGACAACCCGGTCGTTTCGAAGTCGATCACCGCGTAGGGACCGCCGTGCTCGACTCCACCGCGTACGGAAGTGCCCCCGTACTGGAAGAGCGGGCCTTTCAGTCCCGGCTCCGCAAACGGAATCTCTCGCCCCTCGGAGTTCCACCGCTCCGGTGATCTGGGCGCAGACGAGCGTTCGCGTGTGTACGTCGGCGGGCGATTCGCTGTAGCGCGCGGACGGCTCGGCGGTCGCTGTGCCGCATTCGGGGAGGCCCTTGACTGCGCGGCTTTCCCGCCACCCCGGCCCACGAAGTAGAAGACCGCGACGACGAGCACGACAACAATCACCCAACTCATGCAGGCAACGTAGCTGCGACGTCCGACGGATCTCGCTGGAACGAAGCAATCTGGCCCTTTGGGGACGAGATCTCGGAGTTCGCGGACCTTGGTCCGCGCCTGACCGCGGCGAGTGGGATGCCGGTGATTTGGTGCGAAATCAGCTCAACGGCACACGACGCGCGCGGCCTTGGCGAGGGCCGCGAGGTGCACCAGGATCGCGCGCTAATGG
>JACCVA010000436.1 GCA_013698435.1 Nocardioidaceae bacterium
CGGACTCAGCTGCCAGACTTCCTTCGGACTCAGCTGCCAGACTTCCTTCGGAACTGGCGCACCTGCTTGTCGTTATGAGCCTCGCTGATGCCCTCGTTGCGGGCGCCGCCGGTGGGTGTCTGCTTCGCGCTCGCCTTCTTGCGCTCCAGCGCCTCCCGGAACTTGCGATGCTGCTCGTCCTCGGCGTTCGTCTCGGTCGGTGCTGTTTCCGGAGAGTCACTCACGGCCTTCTCCTCACGTGGGTCGGGGTGCCGCTTTCACCTCACCAGGCCCGGCTCGGCTGACACACCATTTGTGGCCGGCCCACCGACCCTGCACGATGGGAGCGACAACGACAGCGTACGACGACGAGGAGACCCGATGGCCGGCGGCAAAATCGTGGGACGGCTGGCTCGGCCGATGGCGCAACGGGCCGCCCCGGGCCTGACGTCGGGGTTCGTCCGGCAGGCGTTCGAGCGAGCAGTCGACGGGGTCGGCCCGCTCAAGGGCGCGGCAGAGGCAGCCGACAGCCGGCTCGCGGACGCCGACGGCAACGTCGACAAGGCGATCCGCGCACTGGTGGACTCCCACGTCAAGCTGGCCGGAGTCCAGGGCTTCCTCACCAACCTCGGCGGCCTCGTCACGATGGCGGTGACCATCCCCGCCAACATCTCCGGTCTGGCGCTGCTGCAGTGCCACCTGGTGGCAGGCATCGCCCATCTGCGTGGCTACGACTTGAACGAGCCGCGGGTGCGCAACGCGGTGATCGCCTGCATGCTCGGCGAGGACGCGGTGAAGTCGCTGATCCGCAAGAAGCGGCTGCCGAGCAGCCCGATGGCGATCGCGACGGCGCCGCACCACGACCCGGAGCTCGACCGCTTGATCGCCACCGAGGTGACCGCGGAGCTCATCACCCGCGTCGCCGGCAAACGCACCGCGGCAGTGATCGGGCGCCGGTTGCCGGTGGTCGGCGGCGGCGTCGGTGCGGTCACCGACGGCTACGGCACCTACCTGATCGGCAAGTACGCAGCGAAGGAGCTGCGTGCCAGAAGAACCGCCAGCTGAGCACTAGCCGCGTGGTTCAGGCGCGACCGAGCGGGCAGCCAGGAGCTGCTCGCGGCGGAGCGCGTAGCCGACCATCCAGGTCGGGTTGACGCGCATCAGCGCGACGTCGCCCCACGACATCGGCGACGAGCCGTAGAAATCCGTCCAGTGCGTGTGCACCTCGTCGAAGTCGGGATGGTCCTCGGTCAGGAACTCGACCCGTCCGTGGGTGAAGAACGCCAGCTCCTCGCCTTCGATGCAGGCAAGGCTCACCGCCGGCTGCCGCCGCAGGTGGCGACCCTTCGCCGACGTCCGGCTCGTGCTGATCGTCCAGCGACCGTGCATGAAGTGTCCGTCGAGTGCGCTGATGCGGGGCTCACCTCGCGCCGTGACGGTGGCGAAGCTGAGCACCCGCATGCCTGTCATCAGGGCGGCGATCTCGCGGGCGCGCAGCGTGCGGTTGTCGTCGATGATGTCGCGAAGATGATCCGTGGCCTCTGCGTGTGACGAGTCGAGCAGATCCTGCATCGCCTGCAGCTCGTCCGCTGTTTCGAGCATGGCCGTGAGTCTGTCAGGCTACCGGCCCACCTGCCAGAGCTCGATGGCCAGCCACCGTGCCAGCGAGGCCACCGCCTCACACGGTCAGGTCAGGGCGGTCGCCACCCGGGAGACCGGCGCCTTGCCGATCTTCCCCGCCATCCAGGCGCTGGTCTCGACCAACCTTTCCAGGTCGACACCGGTGTCGATGCCAAGTCCGTGCAGCTGCCACACGAGGTCTTCGGTGGCGAGGTTGCCGGTGGCGCTCTCGGCGTACGGGCAGCCGCCGAGCCCCCCGGCCGACGCGTCGAACGTCGTGACCCCGAGCCGGATCGCCGTCAGTGCGTTGGACAGCGCCTGGCCGTAGGTGTCGTGGAAGTGGACGGCGAGCTGGCTCATCGTGAGCCCGGCGGCGATGAAGCCGCCGAGGACGGCCTCGACGTGGCCCGGGGTGGCGACCCCGATCGTGTCGCCGAGGGAGAGCTCGGAGCAGCCGAGACCGAAGAGTCGCCGGCCGGCGCTCACCACCTGGTCGACCGCGACGTCACCTTCCCAGGGATCGCCGAAGCACATTGACAGGTAGCCGCGGACGGCCAGCCCCTCGGCACGGGCCCGCGAGACGACGGGCGCGAACATGGCGTACTGCTCGTCGAGGCTGCGGTTGAGGTTGCGCCGGGCGAACGTCTGCGTGGCAGACCCGAAGATCGCGATCTCCCGCACGCCGGCCGCCAGCGCACGGTCGAGGCCACGCTCGTTCGGCACCAGGACCGGCATCCGTGCCGCGGCGCCGAGATCGACCGCGGCCAGGAGATCCTCGGCGTCGGCGAGCTGCGGCACCCAGCGGGGGTGGACGAGGCTGGTGACCTCGATCGCTTCCAACCCGGCTCCGACGAGGCGGTGGATGAACTCGGCCTTGACGTCGACAGGGAGGATCGCTTGCTCGTTCTGCAGACCGTCGCGCGGGCCGACCTCGTAGATCGTGACGCGTGAAGGCAGGCCGGCCTGGGGAACGACCTGCGGCGTGCGCTTCATCGTGCTCCTCCTGCGGCGGAGATAGGTGTACCCGACGCCGGATCGGATGCCTCCGCGTCAGGCTCGACCATGAAGAGCCGTTCACCGAGCTCGACCTGGCTGCCCACGAGCGCGCCGACCAAGGTGACGACGCCGGTAACAGGCGCCTTGAGGGCCAGCTCCATCTTCATCGCCTCCAAGACGCCGAGCGTGTCGCCTTCCGCGACGAGTGCGCCGGTCGTGACGTTGACCGCCAGCACAGTGCCGGGCATCGGCGCGGTGACCGAGCCGTCGGTGACGGCGGCCCGCCCGCCCGGGCCGAAGGCGTCGGGGCGCTGAAACACGTACGTCTGGCCTTGATAGGCGACCAGCACCTCTCGGCTGGCGATGTGCACGCGGCCCTCGTGGGTGGTGCCGTCGATCTCCAGCCGCACGCTGTCGTCGGCGGTGGTGAGGGGCCGCACGCCAACCGTCGCCTGGGGCCCGACGATGCGACCGGCTGCTGGGTGCACGGTGAGGATCCGGGTGTCGGTGGTGTCGGCGGCGTTCGTCAGCTCGATCGGTATGCCCGCAGGGTCGGCACCGGACCGCCAGCCATCCGCAGCACCCAACGGGTGGTGGGCGCGCTCGTCGTGAGCGGTCGCGAGCGACCAGGCGGCCAGGCACCAGGCCGCCACCGGGGTCTCGAGCGTGAACTCGTCGGGGTGGCCGTCGAGCCAGGCAGTGTCGATGGCGCAGTCACGGAAAGCGTCGGAGTCGGCAAGTGCCCGCAGGAAGCCCACGTTGGTCGTGAGCCCCAGGATCGCAGTGTCGTCGAGCGCGTTCACGAGGGCCCGGCGCGCCGCTTCCCTCGTTGTGCCAGCCGCGATGATCTTGCCGAGCATCGGGTCGTAGAAGGTGCCCACCCGCTGGCCGGACTCGAGGGCCGCGTCGACCCGGGCGCGGGCCGGCCAGGCGACGACGGTGGCGACCCCGGCCTGCGGGAGGAAGCCGGCGTACGGGTCCTCGGCGTACACCCGGGCCTCGATCGCGTGGCCGTGCACGGTGACGTCGCTCTGGGTCAGCGGGAGGCGGTCACCCTGGGCGACGGCGAACTGGAGCGTGACCAGGTCGAGTCCGGTGACGACCTCGGTGACGGGATGCTCCACCTGGAGGCGGGTGTTCATCTCCAGGAAGTACGCGTCGTCGCCCGAGACGAGGAACTCGACTGTGCCTGCGTTGACGTAACCGACCTCCCGGGCCAGTGCGACGGCGGCCTCGGTGACGCGCCTGCGCACGTCGACCGAGATGGCGGTGGCCGGTGACTCCTCCAGCACCTTCTGGTGCCGGCGCTGCACCGAGCAGTCCCGCTCGAACAGGTGGATGACGTTGCCATGCTCATCAGCAAGCACCTGCACCTCGATATGGCGACCGTGCTCGACGTACCGCTCGAACAGCAACGTGTCGTCGCCGAACGCCGACGCGGCCTCGCGTCGGGCTGCAGCGACGGCGTCGGTGAGGTCACCGGCGTCCCTGACGATGCGCATGCCCTTGCCGCCGCCACCGGCCGCCGCCTTGACCAGCAGCGGGAGCCCGACCTGCGCGGACACCGCGTCGAGATCGTCATGTGCGCTGGTGTCGGCGGCGGGCACCACAGGTACGCCGGCAGCGACGGCGATCTCGCGCGCCCGGTCCTTGCGGCCCATCGCATCCATAGCGTCGGCAGGCGGCCCCACGAACACCAGCCCGGCCCCGGTGACGGCGCGGGCGAAGGCCGAGCGCTCGGACAGGAACCCGTATCCAGGGTGGATGGCGTCCGCGCCGGAACGCTCGGCTGCGTCGAGGATCGCGTCGATCGAAAGATAGGACTCCAGGGCGGCTGCGGGCCCTATCCGCACGGCGGCGTCGGCCGCCCGCACGTGGGGGGCGTCGCGGTCGGCGTCGCTGTAAACGGCCACGCTGCGCAGGCCGGTCGCCTCGGCGGCCCGGATGATGCGCAGCGCGATCTCGCCCCGGTTGGCGACGAGCACGGTGCCGAACCGGGTCATGGCCGCGGCTCCCGCCCCGGCCGGGCGGCGTCGGAGTACACAACCGGCCGCGGGCTGCCGGCGCACGCAACTGGCCGCGGGACCTCTTGCCGGGAAGTGAACACGGCAAATGCACTGTCCGCACGGCACGTTTGCCATGTGAACAAGCCGGCTGGCTTGTTGACATGGCAAACGCCAGAGGGAGGGTGGTGACGAGCGAGGGTCATCGGGTCACATCCGGAAGATGCCGTAGGACGGCTCGGCGACGGGCGCGTTCGTGGCGGCCGCCAGACCGATCCCCAGCACGCGGCGGGTGTCGATGGGGTCGATGACGCCGTCGTCCCACAACCGGGCCGTGGAGTAGTAGGGGGAGCCCTGCGTCTCGTACTGGTCGCGGATGGGCGCCTTGAACTCCTCCTCGTCGGCGGCCGACCAGGAGCCGCCGCGGCCCTCGATGCCGTCGCGCCGGACGGTGGCCAGCACCGCAGCGGCCTGCTCTCCGCCCATCACCGAGATGCGAGCGTTCGGCCACATCCACAAGAAGCGCGGGTCGTACGCGCGGCC
>JACCVA010000437.1 GCA_013698435.1 Nocardioidaceae bacterium
CGCGGCAGATCTTCCCGCGAGCTCACCCCGGTACTACGGTGCCTGCATGACCTCGATTCTGAACCGCCGCCTCGCTGGCTCGTTCGCCCTGCTCGCTCTCGTGATGACACCGCCCGCTGTGGCGGCACAGGCCGGCCCCGGCCCGGCGCTTGCACCCGCAGCCGCCGCGGCCGCGGAGCTGCCGCTGGGTCCCGCAGGCCTTAGCGAGACGCGTACGACAACGACACTGCAGCCAGGTGTCACGTTGACCACGATCGTTCGCGGCTCCACCGACCCCGCAGACGTATGGACGGTCGAGGCACGCATCCCTGCCGGTAGCACATCGCCCGACCCCGACGCCCCGCCGACGGCCCTGTCCGACCGTGCAAGCGCCGAGGAGCTCGCGGATCGGCTTCGCGCAGACGGGTTCGACGCGCGTGTCGAGGAGGTCGTCACGCCGGCAACGGCGGACTACGCCGGCGGCAGCCTCGGGTGGCGGGTGCGAGTCGGCAGGTTCGCTGACAAGGCCGCTGCCGACGCGACGCTGGCTCAGATGGTGGCCGCCGGCTATGCCGGCGGGAGCGTGTTCACCGGCTGGGACGGGTCGCCGAACGACCGCGGACCGTGGCACCTGCAGGTGCTGACGATCGACCCTGACACGTTCAACGGCGAGATCCGGGCCTCGTTCGGGCCCGACATCGAGAACCGGGAGACCACCAGCGCGTTGAGCCGCGCGCAAGGCGCGACTGCAGCGGTGAACGCCGGATACTTCGTCCTGGACCCGGCTTCCGGTGCTCCAGGGGACCCGGCCGGGGTCGGCGTGTACGACGGTCGGCTGCTCAGCGAGACCATCGGTCATCGCCCAGCCCTGGTGCTCCGCGACGACGCGACGGGCACGACGGTCGAGCGGCTGCACTGGGTCGGCACGGTCAGGGGCCACGGGCACGCACGCTTGACGCTTGACGGGATCGACCGGGTGCCAGGTCTCATCCGCAACTGCGGCGGAACGGCCGACGACGTACCGACGGCGCGTCCGATGCACGACTTCACCTGCACCGACTCCGCAGAACTGGTCGCGTTCACCCCTGAGTTCGGCGCCAGCACTCCCTCCGGGCCGGGGCTGGAGGCTGTGCTCGACCGGCATGACCGCGTCGTGTCGGTGCGTTCCCCCCGTGGCGTGGCGCTGCCGCGCGGCTTCGAAGCGGTTCAAGCGACCGGTTCGCTGGTCGACGACCTGCGAGCGACCGCAGTCGTGGGCAAACGGCTCAGGATCTCCACCTCGCTGCAAGACGAGCGTGGACATGAGGTTCATACTCGGCACTCGACCTCGATCGTCAACGGCGGGCCCGAGCTGGTCCGCAACGGCCAGCTGCACGTCACCCCTCGGGCCGACGGGTTCGTCCGCCCCACCGACCCCAGTTTCTACTACGGCTTCAGCGCGAAACGGAACCCGCGCACCTTCGCCGGAGTCGACGCGGCCGGCCGGATCATCTTGGTCACCGCTGACGGCCGCAGCACAGAGAGCCTCGGCCTGACCATCGTCGAGACGGGCGCGGTGGCGCGAGCCCTCGGCATGATCGACGCGCTCAACCTCGACGGCGGCGGTTCGACGACGATGGTCGTCGGTGGACAGGTCGTCAACGACCCGTCCGACACCACCGGCGAGCGTCCGGTCGGTGATGCCCTCCTGATCCTGCCCTGGGCTGCTTGAGGCCGGTCACGACAAGAGCGGGACGACATGAGCGACGAGACGGTCGAGGCAAACCGGTCGCTGAAGACGAAGCACCGCGCGATGTGGGCAATGGGCGACTACCCTGCCGTGGCCACGCAGGTGATCGCGGACCTCGGTCCTCGACTGGTTGCGGCGTGTGACCTACAACCAGGCGATCGCGTGCTTGACGTGGCGGCCGGCGCAGGCAACGCCGCCATACCTGCGGCGGAAGCCGGTGCGGCGGTCGTCGCCAGCGACCTCACTCCGGAGCTGCTCGAGGCCGGCCGGCAGCAGGCAGCCGAGCGAGGCGTAGAGCTGGAGTGGCGCGAGGCGGACGCCGAGGCCTTGCCCTTCGCAGACGATGAGTTCGATGTCGTGCTGTCCTGCGTAGGCATCATGTTCGCGCCGCACCACCAGGCGAGCGCCGACGAGCTGGTGCGCGTCTGTCGTCCAGGCGGAACGATCGGGCTGATCAACTGGACCCCGGAGGGGTTCATCGGCCAGATGTTCGCGACCATGAAGCCGTACGCTCCGCCACCGCCGGCCGGCGCACAGCCGCCCCCTTTGTGGGGGAGCGAGACGCATGTCCGCGCCCTGCTCGGCGACCGGGTGACCAAGGTCACCACGAGCCGCGAGACTGTCAGTGTGGACCGCTTCGAGCGGGGGGAAGACTTCCGCGACTTCTTCAAGGCTTGTTATGGTCCGACCATCGCCGTCTACAACGCCATCGCCGACGATGCAGACAAGGTCGCCGCGCTCGATCGCGATCTCGTGGACCTCGCAAAGAATCATGGCCGCGGGGCAGCCTCGACGGCGATGGACTGGGAGTACCTTCTGGTTACCGCCCACAGGGCCCTCTGACGAATGAGTGCCAGCGGCGTTGCGCAGCGGGTCCGGCCGACTGAAACGGGCACGGAGCTTGAGACCCTGACGCAGCTGCTCGACTACCTGCGGGCGACGGTCGTCATCAAGGCAACCGGCGTCAGCGACGAGCAGGCCGCCGGACGCCCGATCCCCGCCTCAGGCTTGACCCTGGCGGGGATCGTCAAGCACCTCACCGGAGTTGAGCGGTTCTGGTTCAGCATCGACTTCGCCGGTCTCGACGTACCGTGGCCATGGTCGGACGACGACCCCCACGGCAACTTCAGGCTGGCGAGCACCGACGCCGT
>JACCVA010000444.1 GCA_013698435.1 Nocardioidaceae bacterium
CGACGAGCGCGAACAACGTGTCGTCACCGCCGCGACCGACGCCTGTGCCCGGGTGGAAGTGCGTGCCGCGTTGGCGGATGATGATCTCGCCGGCATTGACCAGCTGACCGCCGAACCGCTTGACGCCGAGGCGCTGGGCGTTGCTGTCACGGCCGTTCCTGGTGGAGGCCGCACCCTTCTTGTGTGCCATGTCTGGTCCTCAGATCACTTCGTGTTGATCGCGGTCACTTTGACCTGCGTGTAGTGCTGACGGTGACCCTGACGCTTGCGGTAGCCCGTCTTGTTCTTGTACTTGAGGATGTGGATCTTGGGTCCCTTGGTCGCGCCGACGACCTCGGCCTGGACGTCGACCTTCGACAACGCCTTGGCGTCGGAGGTCACAGTGTCGCCGTCGACGACCAGCACAGCCGGCAGGGACAGGCTGTCGCCCGGCGCCGTTGCCACCTTGTCGATCTCGATGACGTCGCCGACCGCGACCTTCTTCTGCTGGCCGCCACTGCGCACGATCGCGTACACGCGACTCACTCTCTTCGTAGGAACGAACTCTGTCGTGAGCGGGACCAACACCATTGGGGCAGGTGTCCAGCGCTCACCACGCACACCCCGAGGGGCCGCGTCGTCACGCCGGTGCAGCACGCACACCGAGGAACAAGTCTACGGAACGCGGTGCGCCGTGGTCAAAACGGCGTCATCACGAGGCGGTGACCGGCTCCACGCCGACGGTCTCGGGCGCTGACGGGGCATTGCCGTCTGCGTCGCCGTCGGACGAGCCACCGCTCTCGCGTTTGGCGTCGGGCGTGGAAGCCGAGTCCTTTCCGGTGTCGTTGCCGTTGTCGTTGCCGTCAAGGCCGCCGCCTGACTTGCGCCCACCCCGTCGTTGACCGGTTCGCTTGGAGCCGCCACCTGACTCGGACTTCCCACCCCCGCGGCCATGGTCGGACTGGTGGGGCTCGACAGGCTCGGTGTGGACCACGACGCCGCGGCCCTGGCAGTGCTCGCACGTCTCACCGAACGCCTCGAGCAACCCTGTGCTGATCCGCTTGCGTGTCATCTGCACCAGGCCGAGTGAGGTGACCTCGGCCACCTGGTGCCGGGTGCGGTCTCGGCCGAGGCACTCGACCAGTCGGCGCACAACGAGGTCGCGGTTGTCCTCGAGCACCATGTCGATGAAGTCGATCACGATGATGCCGCCGATGTCGCGGAGCCGCAGTTGACGCACGACCTCCTCGGCAGCCTCCAGGTTGTTCTTGGTGACGGTCTCCTCGAGGTTGCCGCCCGAACCGGTGAACTTGCCGGTGTTGACGTCGACGACGGTCATCGCCTCGGTGCGGTCGATGACGAGCGAGCCCCCGGACGGCAGCCATACCTTGCGCTCCATCGCTTTGGCGATCTGCTCGTCGATGCGGAAGTCGTCGAAGATGTCGCCGCTGCCGTCGTACCTCTCGAGCCGGTCGGCGAGGTCGGGAGCGACATGCTGCACGTAGCCGTCGACCATGTCCCAGGCGTCGTCGCCGTGAATGACCAGCTTGGAGAAGTCCTCTGTGAACAAGTCCCGGACGACGCGCAGGGTCGTGTCGGGCTCGGCGTACAGCAGCTGCGGCGCCTGCCCCTTCTTCGACTTCTTCTCGATGTCCTCCCAGCGTGCCGTGAGCCGCGAGACGTCGCGCGTCAGCTCCTCCTCGCTGGCTCCCTCGGCCGCGGTCCGGATGATGACCCCAGCGTCGGTGGGAAGGATGTCCTTGAGCACAGTCTTCAGGCGGTTGCGCTCCGTGTCAGGCAGCTTGCGGCTGATGCCGTTGGTGCCACCGGCCGGCACGAAGACGAGGTAGCGGCCGGGCAGGCTGATCTGGCTGGTGAGGCGGGCACCCTTGTGGCCGATCGGGTCCTTGCTGACCTGCACGAGCACGGCCTGGCCCGGTTTGAGCGCGTTCTCGATCCGGCGGGGCTGTTTGACGTCGTCGCGCAGGTCCCAGTTGACCTCACCGGCGTACAGCACGGCGTTGCGTCCTTTGCCGATGTCGATGAAGGCCGCCTCCATGCTGGGCAGCACGTTCTGGACCCGACCGACGTAAACGTTGCCCATGATCGAGCTCTGAGACTCGCGCGCCACATAGTGCTCGACCAAGATGTTGTCCTCGAGCACGGCAATCTGCGTCATCTCGCCGCGTTGACGGATCGCCATCACACGCTCGACCGACTCCCTCCGAGCCAGGAACTCTGACTCGCTCAGGATCGGCGGTCGGCGGCGACCGGCCTCACGGCCCTCGCGGCGACGCTGCTTCTTGGCCTCGATCCGGGTCGAGCCCTCGACGCTCGTGACGGTGTCCTTCTTGGCGCGCGGCTGGCGTGCGCGGGGGGCGGGCTCAGTCGACTCGCCGCTGGTGTCGCTGCCGTCCTCGCTGCCGCGGCGACGCCGACGCCGACGGCGGGAGGAGCCCGCGTCGCCATCTCGGTCGTCGTCAGCACCAGCTGACTGCTGGTTGCCGGTGCCTTCGCGCGGCTCGGTGCCGTCACCCGGCTGGTCTGACGATTTCGGCGTCTCCGTGCTGTCGTCACCGGACGACTTGCGCCGGTTGCGGCCACCGCGCGAGCGCCGCCGCCGAGTCCCCGCCCCGGATTCGTCGTCGCCGTCGGGCGAGGCGTCGCGTGACTCACTGTCAGCAGCGGAGCCGACGCCGGGCTCCTGCTCGACGGCTGCCGGTCCCGCCGCACGAGAGGCCCGCTTGCGCGGCGTCGCCTTCGCCGGGTCCGGCGGCTGGAAGAGCACGGTGGGGAGGGCGGTGGTGGCCGTCTCCGGCGCCCGCCCGGGGGTGTCGTCGTCGGAGCGGCTGACGCGATCACCCTGCGGCGACTGGACGTCGGGAGTGAGGTTGCCCGCCACCTCCGGGAACCCGTCGGTTGTGCCGGAGGGGCTGGGTGCGGCCTTCTTGCTGCTCCGCCGTCGGGCCGGCTTCACCTCGGCGTCCGGCCCTACCGTTGGGGAGTCGATCGCGCTGCCGGCGGCGAGGCCGGCATCCGACCCGGGTTCGGCCGCCTTCTTGCTCGGCCGCTTGCGCGCCGCCTTCTTGGCCGGCTTCTCATCAGTGCTCGTGACACCGTCGCCGGCGGATTCCGGGGCGGCGATCGAGCCGGCGGACGGACCAGCCGCCTCGGCGGCGGCAGGAGGACCCGCGGGCCGGCTGGCGGCCCGACGCCGGGTCCGCGGCGCTGCGGGTGCCGCAGCGGTCGGAGGGGTTGTTCCAGGGGTGACGGTGGACATTGCGTCGTCGTCGAGCATCATGCGCTCCTCGTATGCTTCCGGGCGCTAGGCGCCGCGCGGAAGCGGGTTCGGTCGTGGCCGCCGGAGTGTTGTCCGGTTGCCACGCAAAGCTTGCGGTGATGTTGCTGCCGGAGTGAGTACGCGTACGGCTCCGATGGCAACGGCGGCGACGTGTGGGCGGCCGAGCGGCAGGTCAGCGGTCGCCAGCGGGGAGCTGGGCGTCGCGATCTGGACCGAGCGGGTCACCCACGCCTGCCGTCTCTGCATCGAGTGGCCCCTGCGCGATTCGCGTTTGCAACGGCGGAACCGGCGCTTCGAGGCCGGCTATCTCACGAAGACCGGCGAGGATGTCATCGGGTCGCACGGCGGGTGTTCCATGCCGTATGACCGCCTTCAGTATCGCACACTCCCGGCCGTCAGCCTCGCCGGCGCACGCAACGAGGCTGATCACCGCGGCCCGGCAGTCGAAGGTACGGAGCCCGTGCTTGGTCATCCGTTCGACTTCGATGGATGGTTGAGCCAGAAAGGACTGCACCGCACGCCGCGCGGCCAGCGGCTCGACGCCCGGCATTGCTATCTCCCAGCGGCTGGCCTCCAGTCGGTCGGCCAGGGACCCGGGACCGGCCACCACCACGTCGAGCACGTCGAGGCCGGGGGGCAGTGACGCGTCGAGACGCTGCAAGATGTCGGCGGGGTCGCAGAACTCGGCGACACCGATCTCGAGGTACTCCGCCTCGGTCGCTGCCCCGGTCGGTGACGCGTTCGCGTAGGAGATGCGGGGATGCGGGTGGAAGCCCGAGGAGTACGCCATCGGGAGGCCGGCTCGGCGTACCGCCCGCTCGAACGCCCGCCCGAAGTCACGGTGGCTGGTGAACCGGAGCCGCCCGCGCTTGGCGTAGCGAATCCGCAGCTTCTGCACCGGTGGCGGCTGTTGGGGCGGTTGCTCGGGCACCATCCGACGATATCGGCCGCCGTTCGACAGGCCCCGCCGAAGGCAAGAACGAAGACGTGAGTGGGACATTTCCCCTACCCTGGCCACGCACTGTCCGGCGCTCACCGGCCCGGACCCGTCGACAGGCCCGGGGGCACCCATGAGCAACCAGCAGCAGTACCCGCAGTTCCCAGACGACAGCGCCCGCTCCGACCGGGACGCGTATCTCGCCAGTACGCAGCAGCCACCGTCGATCAAGACCGCGGTGACGCTGATGCGCGTAGGCGCTGCGCTCAGCGTCGTCGGGATCCTCGTCGCACTCGTCACCCTCAACACGCTCAAGGACGATATCCGCCAACAGCTGCAGGACCAGGGCACCGCGTTCAGCGACTCCGACGTCGACTCGGCGTTCGGCGTCGCGGTCGCCTTCATCATCGTCGTGGGGCTCATCGGTGCGGCCCTGTGGCTCTGGATGGCGTCGGCGAACGGCAAGGGCAAGAGCTGGGCAAGGGTCGTCGCGACCGTCCTCGGCGTGATCAACGTGCTGTCGTTCCTGTACTCGGTCTCTCAGGGCACGACGCCGGCGCTCTCGCTCATCGTCGGCGCGCTCAACGTGATCGTCGGAGTGGCCGCGCTCGTGTTCTTGTACAAGTCCGACTCCAGCGCCTACTACCAGGCGAACTCGCGGCGCTGACCCTGAGCCGTGCGGTCGCCCGACGGCCGCACCGCGACACCATGAGTCATCTCACCTCATGACCCTGTCGCGCCGCTCGTCGGCCAGGGTCGACAATGGTCCACTGTGTCCGCCCATCGCCGTCAACAGCTGTTCATCCTGGTCGGACTCGTAGCTCTCTCGTTCAATCTTCGCCCCGCCGCCATCAGCGTCGGTCCCGTGCTGTCAGAGGTGCGGACGGGGTTGTCGATGAGCCCCACCACCGCGGGGGTCGTGACCACCCTTCCCGTGCTGTGCTTCGCCGCCTTCGCGTCCGTCGCACCCTGGGTGGCGCGACGGGTCGGGATGCACCGCGTGATGCTGCTGTCGCTGGTGTTGACGGCCGCGGCCCTGTTCGTCCGCGCCGAGGCCGGTAACACCGCGGCATTCATTGCCGCGACGTTCCCCGCGCTGGCGGGCATGGCCACCGCCAACGTGCTGCTGCCCTCCCTGGTCAAGCGTCATTTCCCCGACCGGATCGGGTTGCTGACCTCGATCTACAGCACGTTCCTCGCCGTCGGCCTCACCTTCGCCTCCGTGCTCACGGTCCCGATCTCCGAGATCGGTGGCTCGTGGCGGGTGGGGCTGGCGGCATGGGGCGTGACAGCCGGAGTGGCCGCTCTCCCCTGGCTGGGGCTGGTCCGCCACGACGTACGCCCCGAGAACGCCGCGGGCGACGTCACCACGATGACCGCCGGCGCTGTGGCGCGGTCTCCCCTTGCCTGGGCGATGGCCTTGTTCTTCGCCTCGCAGTCACTGCAGGCCTACGCCATCTTCGGCTGGTTGCCGCAGATCTTCCGCGACGCCGGGTTCTCGGCCGCGACCGCCGGGTTGCTGCTGGGACTGACGACGGCGATCAGCATCCCGATCTCGTTCGCCCTCCCGCCGATGGTCGTACGCCGGACCAACCAGGCCCCGTTGATCCTCACCCTGTGCGGAAGCTACGTCGCAGGCTATGTCGGCTTGATCGTGTGGCCGGCAGCCGGGGCGCTGGTCTGGGCCGTGCTGATCGGGGTCGGCACCGGCATGTTTCCGCTCGCCCTGACCCTCATCGGGCTGCGGGCACGCACCAGCGACGGCACCGCGGCGTTGTCGGGGTTCACCCAGTCGGTGGGCTATCTGGTCGCGGCGGTCGGACCGTTCATGATGGGCGCCGTCTACGGCGCCACCGGCGGCTGGACGGTGCCGCTCATCGTGCTCACCGTGCTGATCGTGCCGCAGGCCGTCACCGGCTGGATGGTCGCTCGGCCGCGCTACGTCGAGGACGAGGTGGCGCGGCGAACGCCGACCGGCGCCCAGCCCCGCTAAGGGTGCGCAGAGCCTCCGTCGGCTGCCATCGCGGCCGCGACCCGGCTCAAAGCCGTCCGCGCCTGCTGCTCGTCGAGATCGGGCAACAGGTCGAGCCACATCGGCAGCATCGAGCCGCGCAGCTGCAGCATGCCCAGCGGGCGCGGCATGAACCAGAGGTGGAAGTGGGCACCACCGTCACCCCACCGGTTGGCATGGACCCGGCCCACATCGCCCAGCCCGAGAAGCGCCCGCTCGACCCGAGCGGTCATCGGGCCGATCTCGGCGAGCAGGTCGGCCGGCATGTCGGCGTACGAGTCGACGTGCTGCCTGGGCTCGAGCAGGACGATCCCCGGGATCTGGGTAGGTAGCGCACCGGTGAGACGCCACCGCTCATCGGTCCAGACGAAGGTGTCGTCGGACCGCGCGCAGCTGTGGCAGTCGTCGACCGTCAGTCCATGCCGGTCCGGCTCGGGCACCACTCGCGGGTCGAGTGGCTTCACGGTGATGTCACCGGCGAACGGGAACCACGAGTCGGCGATCAGCTCATCGAGAGTCGTCATGGTGCGATCGTCTCAGCAGCCTCGGCACCTCTCGTCTCGGGTTCTCGTCGTCTCCC
>JACCVA010000462.1 GCA_013698435.1 Nocardioidaceae bacterium
GCCGACGCGAGCCCCCACCATGTGGACTCCTACGACGGGACCGTCCTTTCGGCGCACGAGCTTGACGAAGCCCTGCGTCTTGAGGATCTGGCTCTTGCCGTTGCCCCCGAGGTCATAGCTGAGCGACTCGACGGAGTCGTCGCCGTACTGCTCCTTGGCCTGCTCCTCGCTGAGTCCGACCGAAGCGACCTCCGGGTCGCAGTACGTCACTCGCGGGATGCCGCTCTCATTGATGGATGCCGGAGCCAGGCCCGCGATGTCCTCGGCGACGAAGATGCCGTGCGCAAAGCCGCGGTGGGCCAACTGCATGCCGGGCACGAGGTCTCCGACGGCGTAGACGCCGGCGACACTGGTTTGCAACCGCTCGTTTGTGAGCACACAACCGCGTTCCATCTCGATGCCCTGCTCCTCGTAACCGAGGCCGGCGCTGTTGGGGCCGCGTCCGACCGCGACAAGCATAAGGTCGCCTTCGTAGGTGTCTCCTGACTCCACGGTGACGCGTACGCCGGTGTCGGTGTGCTCGACAGACGAGAACGCAGTGCTCGTCTTGGCAGTGATGCCACGTTTGCGAAATGCGCGCTCCACCACCTTCGAGCATGCTGCGTCCTCGGAGGCCACCAGCCGCGGCAAGGCCTCGATGATGGTCACCTCGGCTCCGAATGACCTCCACGCGGAGGCGAACTCGACCCCGATCACGCCGCCACCCAGCACGATGGCGTGTCCCGGCAACCTTTCAAGCTGCATCGCCTCCCAGCTGGACACCACACGTTCGCCGTCGAGCTCCAGCCCCGGAAGCGATTTGGTGACCGAGCCGGACGCGAGGACAACATGCTTGCCCTCGTAGCGCACACCTTCGACTTCGACAGTCCTCGGAGCCACGAGCGTGCCGCGCCCCTCGACGACGGTGATGCCCCGGCCCTTGATGAGCCCTTGCAACCCCTTGTACAGGCGACTGACGACTCCATCCTTGTACGAGTTGACGCCCGTGAGGTCGACGCCGTCGAGCGACGCGTTCACCCCGAACTGTGCGGAGTCGCGCACGGCGTCGGCGACCTCGCCGGCGTGAAGCAGCGCCTTGGTCGGGATGCATCCGCGGTGCAGGCAGGTGCCTCCGAGCTTGTCGGCCTCGACCAGGGCCACCGTCAGGCCAAGCTCGGCGGCCCGCAGCGCGCATGCGTACCCGCCGCTGCCGCCCCCGAGCACAACCACGTCGAACGACTGTGCTGACTCCGCCACTGATGCCTCCCGGCCGCTCGCTTCAAGACGTCGGTCATCCTTGCACTCCGGTAGATGCTGTGCTGCGGCAGGTGATCAGCAGTTCGCGGGCCGGTCGGCGTGGAGACGGGCCACGGTTGGAGTGGTACGGAATACTTGGCTCGACGGTGGACGAGAGGCGGTATCGATGGGGCTCTTCAAGCGTCGCAAGGCCAAACCTGGGACCTTGCGTGGGGCGGACTCGGCCGACTCTGCGTACCTCAAGGAGTGGATCGCCCACCGCAAGGGAATCGAGGGGTTCGTCGAGCCGCGGACCGCGGTCAGCGACACGACCCTGCTGCTGGTCGCGATCGACGGTGAGTGGACCCGTCGGAGGGTGCCGTCGGCGGACTGGGCACACACGTTCGCCAACAACAACCGCATTCCGAGCTACGACGCCGCGGTGGTGGGCTACCCCGACCGGATGCGGGAGTGGAACCGCCGCAACAAGGACCGCTGACCGGAAGCGCCCGTCAGCGGCTGCGCTCGCTCGCGAGCTGGACGAGGGTGCGGACGGCGGCGCCCGTGCCGCCCTTGGGCGTGTAGCCGGTCGCCTTGGTTTCGTTGAAGGCCGGGCCGGCGATGTCGAGGTGAGCCCACGCCAGGCCCTCGGGCACGAACTCGCGCAGGAACCCGGCTGCGTAGGACGCACCACCCCACGGCTCGGGGTTGTGCTGGCTGAGGTCGGCGATCTTGCTGCCGCGGACCTTGTCGACGACATCGTCGGGTATCGGCAGCGGCCACATCAGCTCGCCGCCACGCTTGGCGACTCGTGGGAGCTCCTGGTGCAGCTCCTCGTCGTTGCTGAAGACGCCTGAGACGTGGGTGCCGAGCGCGACGATGCAGGCGCCGGTGAGGGTGGCGACGTCGATGAGCAGGTCGGGCTTGTCGGCAGTTGCAGTGGTGATGCCGTCGGCGAGCACCAGCCGACCTTCGGCGTCGGTGTTGAGCACCTCGACCGTCTTGCCGCCATACATCGTGAGTACGTCGCCGGGTCGAGTCGCGGTGCCCGAGGGCATGTTCTCGGCCAGGCACGCATAGGC
>JACCVA010000209.1 GCA_013698435.1 Nocardioidaceae bacterium
CTCTCGGAGGAAAAGCAGGACGCGCGGTTTCCAATCGTGGTCGGTCGACATCTCGTCGTCGAATCCCAGCACCTCGGACCCGCGACCGAGCAGTGCGGCGCTGTGGGGAAGTCCGGCAAACCTGGCATCAAGGATCGGCCGGACAAGCCCGTGGTAGAAATGCCGGCTCAGCTCGAGCCCGGTAACGAAGGCAGTCACAGTAGTAGCCTCCTCCAGGCGAAGCCTGGAACAGAAGCATCAGAACCTCGGGATGGCCAAGGCGATGGTCGCGGCGATTGATGGCGCGCTCTCCAGAAAGTGAATCGGGACCAAGAACAACGCCACCAAGAGTGGCTTACCGCGCGTCTTACCACCGCTTCAGTGCGCCCACTGAGAACCACGCCGCCACGAGCGGCGTGCTGGATGACCAGGCTGAATCGGGGCGTGGGACGACTAGGTGTTGCGGGGCAGGTCGTTGACGACGGGCCGGTGGGGCTGAGGTAGCAGGGAGGGCAGGCCAGGGGGCCTCGCCGTTCCGGACGAAGTACGGCTGGACTCTCGAAGCAAAACTTCGACTTGGCGCCATTCCATCCCAGGGACCCAACGGTTGGGTCATAGCGGAGTGCGTCATCGGATACGTTCTCCGATGCCGGCGTGGGTGAATGTCACCGGGTTGACGCGGAGGCTGATGCGCGCGTGGCGACAACCGTAAGATCGTGAACGATCCGGCTCGCCCGTTGCGCAAGCTTGAAGCCTATTGCCATAGTGCCTTCATGTATGTGTCGGTGTCGCGACTCCGCGTCCACGCCGACCGCTGCGATGAGCTGATCGCCGCTTTCCAAGAGCGAGCCAGACTCGTCGACTCCCATGCCGGATTTGTGGACCTTCAGGTCTGGCGTTCCGACCGAGACCCGGGCGAGGTGCTGATGGTCAGCCGGTGGAGCGATCGCGACGCGTTCACGACGTATATGAAGAGCCACGACCACCGCCTGTCTCACGACCGGATCCGACCGTCGCTGAAGAGAGCCATCGCACTCGAGCGACTGGAACACCTCCACACCTATGAAGTTGTGGCTGAGTGAACCAGCGTCGTCTGGAGCCCCCCGGCGGAGACGCACCACCCACCTCGGCATGGCTGGCCGACGATGAGTTAGACCTGGTGCCGCTGGCTCACGAAATCTGCCGACGCTACCGAGACGAGTTTCCCGATGAGCAGGAGCGCTACGGCAAACCGGGAGAGCTGTGGTGTGTCCACGACAACCAGTGCCTCTTGTACTGGGCATGCGAGGCAGCCAGCGGATTCTTGGATATGCAACGGGAAGTGGGATGGCTGGCCAGCGTGCTCGAGGCACGCGACTTTCCGATCGACCGACTAGTCCGCAACTTGCAGATCGGGGCTGAGGTCGTCCGCGGCGAACTCAACAAGACACAGGGAGAGCAAGTTTCGGATGCCTTGACGGACGCAGCGGAGTTCGTCCGCTCACGCGGCACGTTCCTCGACTAGCACACGCGACTCACCTGGGCGGTTTAGTAACCGTCGTCGGCGACGAGCGCTCTGAAACGGTTGAGGCCCGACATCGCGACCTTCAGTTCCTGCTCGCGACCATGTAGCGGCACCCGCCAGTAACCGGCCGGTGATCCTTCAAGTCAGGCGCCCTCGTAACGCCCAGACTGCCTGCATCGGATCGGTGGGATGCAGAAGCATCACAGGGAGTCGCTGACGGTGTGGGGTGAGTGGAGGTCTGATGCTGACCCGCACATCGGCACCCAACTGGTGCGCTCTACTGCGGGCGCGTGGCCACAAATGTGCGGGAACCTTGCAGAAGACGTGGCGATGCCCGCTCTGACCCGACGCCACGAGGACCGGGAGGAATTCGAACCGTCTCAAGAACGCGGTGAGCTCCTGGGCGGCGTCGGTGGCATCGGCACGGTCGAAGTCACCCACCAGCATGCCCGGCCGGGCCAGGACGTAGAAGCAGACACCGTCACGGACGGCGTCGGTCACCGGCAATTGGCCCGCCGCGACGCTGTCTGCGTCGAGCACCGTCACATGCGAGGTGTACGCCGTGGCGACGGAGGTAACAAGCGCCACCCGCACGTCTGCACGCGGCATGGCAAGCACGAGGGGCTCACCCTTCTCTGATCTGCCGGAGGACTCGCCATCCAGCTATGCGCCATTCAACCAGGCGCCGTTTCTCCGCTTCCAGAAGATCAGTGATCGAGCGGAAGACTTGGCGGTCGTGAAGCCGGCTCGGCGTGTGCAGTCGTGGCGGCGTCGTCGATGCTGTGGACCTGTGGGAGCAGTGCCGTCGCGATCTGTTGACCATCTGCTTCGGCGGGCACGTGCAAGGGAACCCACAGGTGCCCACCCTCGTTGGTGAGGTGGGGCGCAAACGTCGACGCCTTGAGATTAGTGGCGATCCCGTCAAAGCCCGGGGTTTGCTGGTGGTACCGGAGCCAAAGGCGCGTCTGACTTGCACCGGGCGGTGATTTCCGGACCCCCACGGCGTACCACGCCCCCTGTAGTCGTGAGGCAACGTAACGGTACTTCTCGAAGTCTTTACTCGCCTGCATGGGCATCACCGCTTCACGGGACAGGTGCCAGGTCAACCAGTCGGCGACGAGGACGAGGTCGTTGTCACGAGCCGAGCTACCGGCAACACATCGACGCATACCTCGTCCCTCACCTCGGTCACCTTCGACTCCGCGAGCTCAGGGCTGCCCATGTGGCGCGGATGCTCCGGGCGCTGTCCGACAGCAACGAGACCCGAGCCCGCAAGATCGGAACGACGTCGATCCGTCGTGTGCACGCGACTCTCAGGTCGGCGCTGACGGACGCTCGGCGTGAGGGGCTCGTGAAGACCAACGTTGCGAGCGACGCGCTTGTGCCGAGGGCAGAGCGGGCGAAGGTACGCCCCTGGGAGCGTTCGGGGCTCGGTGCGTTCCTCGACCACGCCTCGCTCGATCGGCTCGGGACTCTCTTCGAGCTGGTCGCGCTCGCCGGTCTGCGACGAGGAGAGGCATGCGGGCTCCGGTGGTCAGACGTCGACGCGACCCGGGGCATCCTCGTCGTACATCAACAAATAGTGCAGGTCGACGGCCAGGGTTACGCCTGCCGAGTCTGCGGCGAGATACATCGCGGGATCGTGTTCGGTGCGCCGAAGACGTCGAGCGGGGACGCGCGACGGGTCGACCTCGGCGAGCGGGGCGTCGGCGTGCTGCTCGCCCAGCGGCTCTCGCAGGATGAGGAGCGGTCGGCTTGGGGTGACGCGTACGCCGACCATGATCTCGGTTCGCTCGTGAGGATGGGAACCCGCTCGCGCCGGAGTTGGTCACGAAGACCTTCGGTGAGCTGGTGAAGTCGGCCGGGATCCGGCCGATCCGTGTCCACGATCTGCGGAATGGTCGGGCGTCTCTGCTGCTCGCGGCCGGCGTCACCTCGCGGTCGTGTCGAAGATGCTCGGGCACTCGTCGATCACGATCACGGCGGACACGTACGCGCACCTCTCTCGAAGGGGTCGGTCGACAGGCGGCAGAAGCGGCAGACGCGCTCATCCCGCGGATGACGAGTGACCCATCGGTGACCAATCGACGAGTGGCCCATCGGTGACCAATCAGGGTCCAGAGACAGGACAGCGGTCCCAACTGGACGACGAAACCGCAGGTGAGGAACGTGCGCCATCAGGGACTCGAACCCCGAACCCGCTGATTAAGAGTCAGCTGCTCTGCCAATTGAGCTAATGGCGCCGAAGCGTTGGAAGCCTACCAGCGGGGCTCGTCACCCTAAAATTCATTGGGTGACCGACGTCAGCGCAGCCATCGACCGGGTTCGCACCGCCTGTGCCGCACTGCCGGAGGTGGAGGAGCGTCCAAGTCACAGCGCCCCTCGTTCTTCGTCCGAGGCAAGAAGTCGTTCGCCAGCATCTGGGCCGACGGGCACCACGACAA
>JACCVA010000005.1 GCA_013698435.1 Nocardioidaceae bacterium
CACCTCGCGCTCTGGTCGGGGCTGCGCGCGGGTCCGTCCACGATTGCGAAGATCGTCGCACTCGCTCCGGTCGCCGACCTTGTGTACGCCGCCGGCGCCGGCATGGGCGACAACGCTGCGCAGGCGCTCCTCGGAGGGGAGCCCGCTGAAGTTCCGGACGCGTACGCCGAGGCCGACCCGTTGCGGCTGCTCCAGGGTCGGGTGCCGGTCACGCTCGTCCAGGGCACCGCTGACAAGCAGGTGACGGTCGCCATGAACCGAAGGATCGCTGCGCGCCATGTCGAGGTCGACTACGTCGAGCTGCCCGACGTTGACCACTTCGCCTTGATCGACCCGCTCTCCGAGGCCTTCCGCACCCAGGTGCTGCCCCGCCTCCAAGACCGACTTGTCAGGGCGCCGTGAGCGCGAAGACGTCCACCGCAGCCTGACAAGTCGGTCTCAGTTCGGCGTCGGCGGGGACGTCTCCTGCGGCGGTGCCACGTCGACCCTGCTCCTGGACGATGTGTCGGACCCGGTCTCCACCCATCCTTGCCTGAAGTCCTCGATCGCCTCGCCCTGCTCGATCGCCTCAGAGTCCGTCGTCAGCCCGAATCTCGGATCGGTGACGATCTCCCGCATCGTGGCGACGTCGACCGGCAGCCCCCACTGCTCAACAGGACCCTGTGCGTTGCTGATGGCGCCTCTCGTGGTCTCGATCACCGCGACCAGCTCTCCCGGGTACTCGACTGCCACGATGACGAAGTACTGATCGGGACCCTCCCCCGCGGAGGCCCGCTGGGCAACCGTCAACATCTGGCCACCGTCATCCAGAGGCTGCCGGTCACAGGTCTCTACCACTGTCCCCTGACCCGCTGGTTCACAGGCTTGCCGGAAATCCAATTTCTCAAGGTGGGAGGTGGTCGCCAGCTGGAGCTCGGCGTCGCCCTGCTCGGTCTTGTAGGCCACGTTGGCGACCACTTGGCCCTCGGGGCTCTCGCCGCCGTCGGTGCCGACCGCAAACGGCTCGAGGTCGATGTGTGACATCGCGACCGCTGCCAGACTGCGAGGCGTCGAGGGTTCGGTGGGAGCCTGCGACACCGAGCCGTTCGCCGGACCAGTGGCGTCTGAGCCGAAGATGCCCTGGTCGATGCCGACGTAGGTGATCGCCGCGACTGCTGCGGCAGACGCCACTACGGCTCCCATGCCCTGGGCACGCCGGCGTCGGCGTAGCTGGGTTCCGAGCTCCGAGCCACCGTCGACCAGCGCGGACACGTTGGGGGAAACACCCCCGACCGCCGTCTCGAAACGCTCCTTGAGGCTGGTCTCGTTGAGCTCCATCGGTCCGTCCCCTCTGCCGTACTCCGAGAAATCTCTGGTCATGACGTCGCCGCCGTCGAGTCCGACAGCTCTGTGCGTAGCCGGACGAGTGCGCGTGAGGCGCGGGCCCGCACCGCCCCCTCACTGAGGCCGACCTCGGCAGCGGTGTCCGCGACCGTGCGGTCCTCCCAGCAGCGCAAGACGACGACCGCGCGGTCGAGCACATCGAGCGTGCGCAGCGCCTCGAAGAGCTCGACGCGCTCGCTGGTCGTATGGCTCGCTGCCTGCGCGTCCCCCAGGTCGACGGTCGGCATCTCTGCGTTGCGGCGGATGCGCTGATGGGACAGGAACGTCTTGGTGAGCGTCCCCCGTGCGTACGCCTCAGGCACATCCGCTCGGCGTACCTTGCCCCAACCGACGTACATCTTGGCCAGGGTGGTCTGCACCAGGTCCTCGGCCAGGTGCCAGTCGCCACACATGAGGAGCGCGGTCCGGAACAACCGGGGCGCCATCACCGTGGCGAACTCGGTGTAGGCCGTGTCGTCCTCGCTGGACGTGCGTCGCATCGCGTCCCCTGTCGTGGTGTCCTTGACCAGTAGACGCCCCCAGCACCGGCTTCGTTACACGAAGAACCCGACTTGTCAGGGCGCCGTGAGCGCGAAGACGTCCACGACACCCTGACAAGTCGGTCGGGTCAGGAGCGGAGCGGGGGCTCAGTCTTCGCGCGGACGTCGTCCTCGGTGACATCGGGTGCGAGCTCGACCAGGGCGAGGCCGTCGTCGGTCACGTCGATCACGGCCAGGTCGGTAATGATGCGCTGCACCACGCCGAGGCCGGTGTAGGGCAGCGAGCACTCGTTGACGATCTTGTAGGACCTGTCGCGGGCGACGTGCTCCATGAGCACGATCACCCGCTTGGCCCCGTGCACGAGGTCCATGGCCCCGCCCATGCCCTTGACCATCTTGCCGGGGATCATCCAGTTGGCGATGTCGCCCCGCGCCGAGACCTGCATCGCCCCGAGGATCGCGGCGTCGACTTTGCCCCCGCGGATCATGCCGAACGACATGGCCGAGTCGAAGAACGAAGCGCCCTTGCGCAACGTCACCGTCTCCTTGCCGGCATTGATGAGGTCGGGGTACTCATCCCCCTCGAGCGGATACGCGCCGACGCCGAGGATGCCGTTCTCCGACTGAAGCACGATCTCGACATCGTCCGGCACATAGTTCGGCACCAGCGTCGGCAGGCCGATGCCGAGGTTCACGTAGGCGCCGTCCTCCAGCTCACCCGCGGCCCGGGCGGCCATCTGCTCGCGCGTCCACGCCATCAGCCCTGCCCTCCCCGCGGGCGAACTGTGCGTTTCTCGATCCGCTTGTCTGTTGCCTGCTCCGCTGTCAACGCCAGCACCCGCTGCACATAGACGCCGGGCAGGTGTACGCCGTTGGCGTCCAGGTCCCCTGGCTCGACCAGCTCCTCGACCTCGGCGATCGTCACCCGTGCGGCCATGGCACACAGCGGGTTGAAGTTGCGCGCCGAGTCGCGGAACACCAGGTTTCCGTGCCGATCGCCCCGCCAGGCGCGGACGAGACCGAAGTCGGTGACGATCGCCTGCTCCAGCACGAAGCCTTTGGTCCCGTCAGCCGTCTCGAAGTCGCGGGTCTCCTTGGGCGGGCTTGCCGTCACGACATTGCCCGCGTCGTCGTACCGCCACGGCAGACCCCCGTCGGCGACCTGGGTGCCAACACCGGTCGCGGTGTAGAAGGCGGGGATGCCCGACCCGCCCGCGCGCAGCCGCTCGGCGAGGGTGCCTTGGGGAGTCAGCTCGACCTCGAGCTCACCACTCAGGTACTGCCGCTCGAACTCCTTGTTCTCCCCGACGTACGACGACACCATCCGGCGGATCCGCTTGTCTCGAAGGAGCAGGCCGAGCCCCCAGTCGTCAACGCCGCAGTTGTTCGACACTGCCTCGAGATCGGTCACCCCGGCGTCGAGCAACGCCTGGATGAGCACACTGGGAATACCGCACAGACCAAACCCTCCGACCGCCAACGACGCCCCGTCGGCGATGTCGGCCACCGCGTCTGTGGCGCTGGGGACCACCTTGTCCACGAACTCTCCCTCGCTGCTGTGCCCGCCTGCTCGATTCTCCGCAACCTACTGCATCACGTGCGGGTGCCCTCGTTTCCTGCCGTCGGTACGCTCGGTCCAATGACCTCTGCTGCTCGCCGAGAGCAACCGCGCGCCCGGCTGCACATCGTGTCGGGCAAGGGCGGAACCGGCAAGACCACCGTCGCCGCCGCCTTGGCGCTGGCCCTCGCCTCCGAGGGCAAGAAGGTGTTGGTCTGCGAGGTCGAGGGCCGACAGGGACTTGCCTCCCTCTTCGACGTCGCCCCGTTGCCGTACGCCGAGCGCCGGATCGCCGTCGGTCTCGACAACGGCGGCGAGGTCTTCGCCCTCGCGATCGACACCGAGGCGGCCCTGCTGGAGTACCTCGATATGTTCTACCGGCTGGGTCGGGCCGGCAAGGCACTCGACCGGTTCGGCGTGATCGACTTCGCCACCACGGTGGCGCCCGGCATGCGCGACGTACTCCTCATCGGCAAGGTGTTCGAGGCGACCCAGCGCAAGGTGTCCGGCCGCCCGGCGTACGACGCCGTGGTGCTGGACGCGCCGCCGACCGGTCGGATCGGCAAGTTCCTCAACGTCAACACGGAGGTCGCGGGGATCGCCAAGGTCGGCCCTATCCGCAACCAGGCAACCTCGATCATGCGGCTGCTCAACTCACCGCAAGCGCAGGTGCACCTTGTCACCTCGCTGGAAGAGATGCCGGTCCAGGAGACCCTCGACGCCATGGAGGAGCTCGCCACCCTTCAGCTGCGGCTCGGCAACGTCATCGTCAACCGGCTGCGCGCGCCCGAGCTCCCGGCCAAGGCACTCGCTGACGCCGCCCGTGGCCGGCTCGACGAGGGACGCATCGAGGCGTCGCTCAAGGAGGCGGGGATCAATACCGACGCCTCCGTCATCGCCGGCCTGGTCGAGGCGGGCCAAGAACATGCAGAGCGGGTCGCGCTCGAGGTCGAGCAGCGCCGTCGCCTCGACGACCTCGACAACGCGGTGGTGACGCTGCCTTACCTTGCCGACGGCGTCGACCTGGGCGACCTGTACGCGTTCGCGGCCGACCTGCGCGCGAGCGGAGAGTTCTGACATGAGCCCGTCACGACGACGCCCCACCTCGCAGACCCAGCCCGGCCGTGGACAGCGAGCTCGGGTCGGGCCGCTCCAGGGCCGTCTCTCCGACGTACCTCCCCTGGACATCGACCGGCTGCTCGGTGACGAACAGGTGCGCATCATCGTGTGCTGTGGCTCGGGGGGAGTCGGCAAGACCACCACCTCGGCCGCGCTGGCGCTCAGGGCGGCCGAACACGGCCGCAAGGTGGTCGTGCTCACGATCGACCCTGCCCGACGCCTCGCCCAGGCATTGGGGCTGACCGAGCTCGACAACACCCCGAAGCCCGTGAAGGGGCTCGACCACCTTGAGGGCAGCCTCGACGCGATGATGCTCGACATGAAGCGGACGTTCGACGAGGTGGTCGAGACGCACGCCACGCCCGAGAAGGCGGAGCAGATTCTCGCAAACCCCTTCTACCAAACCCTGTCGAGCTCGTTCGCGGGGACGCAGGAGTACATGGCGATGGAGAAGCTGGGACAGCTGCACGCTGAGGCAGCTCGCACCGGCAGGTGGGACCTCATAGTGGTGGACACGCCGCCCTCGCGGTCTGCTCTGGACTTCCTCGACGCGCCGGAGCGGTTGTCGAGCTTTCTCGACGGTCGGCTGATCCGGTTGCTGCTCGCGCCGGCCAAGGGCCCGGCCCGATTCCTGACTGCCGGGATGGGGGTCGTCACCGGAGCGCTGTCAAAGGTGCTCGGGGGCCAGATGCTCCGCGACGTGCAGACCTTCGTCGCTGCGCTCGACACGTTGTTCGGCGGCTTCCGGGCAAGGTCAGACAAGACGTACGAGATCCTCAAGGACCCGCAGACCGCTTTCCTGGTGGTGGCGTCACCCGACAGCGAGGCGCTGCGCGAGGCGTCGTTCTTCGTGGAGCGGTTGGCGCAGGAGCGCATGCCGCTCGCGGGACTGGTCCTGAACCGGGTCACGGCACCGATCAGGGCCGGGTTGTCGGCGCAGGCGGCGTTGGCGGGGGCGGAACGGCTCAACGGCGAAGACCCCGTCACTACCGGGCTGCTACGCCTGCACGCCGGACGGCTGGAGCAGATCGCTCGTGAGCGCTCGCTGCGCCGGCGGTTCGCCGCTGCTCATCCGACGGTAGCGACAACCACGATCAGCGCGCTTGCCTCAGACGTGCACGACGTGGATTCGCTGCGACGGGTGGGAGAGCTGGCTGCGGCCTGAGCCACACATGCCAAGCCGACCCCATCGGTATGGCTTCCCCCTCCGAAAACCATGGGACGGTCGGAACCGTCCCTGCCTGGGGTCGACTCAGCTGGCGACGACCTGTGCGGACTCCGCGACGGTCACAACTGCCGCGACGTGCTGTTCGCGGGCGGCCTCGAGGAGGCGGCGCCACGACGTCACGTTCGGACGCCGGCGCAGCAGCGCCCGGCGCTCGCGCTCGGTCATGCCGCCCCACACGCCCCACTCCATGTCGTTGTCGAGCGCCTCGGCGAGGCATTCGGTCTTGACCGGGCACTGACCGCAGATCTGCTTCACACGGTTTTGTGCAGCGCCACGAACGAACAGCTCGTCCGGCCGTGCGCCCTTGCAGGACGCGTTGTCCGCCCAGTTGTCGTTCCAAGTCATGATGGCCCCTACCGAGAGAAGAATGATGAAACATTCCGGGTCCGTGTGACTGTGGGACCGTAGGTATGACGTTACGTAATGCCGTACCACTCGTGACAGGCCCGAAGGGCTCAACCTGTCTAGTCATTTCGGACCATTTCTTCTAGTCACATCGGGGGAGAGGAGTACCGCGAGGGGCTCCGACGCGCACCGACGAGCGGGCTGACCTCGCTCTTGCTTACATCGAAGCGACCGTGACGCATCCCGTACGCTAAGCGCATGTTCAGGTTCGCCAAGCCGGCTCGCAACGAGGGTGGGCTAATCCACCAGCTCTTCGTGATCATAGGTATGAGCGTGCTGTCCGGCGCCCTCATCGCCGGGCTCGCGCTGCCGTGGGTGGCACTGCTCGACAAGGGGGCGGAGAACAGCGCGGCGGCGATCCAAGACTTCCCGAAGAAGCTCCGGTTCAAGCCGCTCGACGAGCGCACCCGTGTCCTAGCCGCCGACGGGAGCCGGCTGGCCGTCTTCTACGACGAGAACCGCACGTATGCGACCCTCGACGAGATCTCGCCCAAGCTGACGCAGGCGCTGGTAGCGATCGAGGACGCCCGCTTCTACGCCCACGGAGCGCTCGACGTCCAGGGCACGCTGCGCGCTCTGCTGGTCAACCAGGCCAGCAACGCCACCATCCAGGGTGGGTCGTCGATCACCCAGCAGCTGGTGAAGCTGACGCTCCTCGAGAACGCCGCGACCAAGGCGGAAACCCGCCGGGCGGAGGCCAAGAGTTACGCCCGCAAGTTCGACGAGCTCCGTTACGCGGTCTGGGTCGAGCAGCACCTGACGAAGAGCGAGATCTTGGAGCACTATCTCAACACTGCCTACTTCGGCGACGGCGCCTACGGCATCCAGTCCGCCGCCCATCACTACTTCTCCACCACCGCCCAAGAGCTGACGCTCAGCCAGTCGGCGCTGCTCGCCGGCCTCGTCCGGAATCCCACCGACTACGACCCCACCAACGACAGGACCGCTGCCCGGAACCGCCGTAACACCGTCATCGCGAAGATGCTCGACCTGCACGTCATCTCGACCCGCCAGGCGAACAAGGCGGCTGCGAGCCGCCTGGGCCTGGATGTGCGCGAGGTCTCGAACGGCTGTCTGAACTCCCGAGCGCCGTTCTTCTGCCAGTACCTCCAGAAGTACCTGCTGACCTCTCCGGCACTGGGCAAGACGGTCGAGGAGCGGCGCCTCGCGCTGTACGGCGGAGGGCTCACGATCCAGACCACCTGGGACCCGCGATTCCAGCGGGCCGCCGACGAGTCGGTGGCCGATCACGTCTACGCGACAGACGACGTCATCGGTGGAATCGCCATGGTCGAGCCGGGCACGGGCTACGTCCGCGCACTTGCCCAGTCGCGTCCGATGGGGCGCAACGAGGCGGTGGGTGAGACGTTCGAGAACTACGTGGTGCCCACGAAATACGGCGGCACGTCCGGCTTCCAGCCGGGCTCGACGTTCAAGGCGTTCGTGCTGGCAGCAGCCATCAAGCAGGGCTTCCCGCTGAACAAGACCATCTACTCGCCTGGCGCGATCACGCTGCGGACCGACTCGTTCCGCACCTGTGGCGGGAAATACCTGCGGTCCTCCGAGGTGCACACCTACACGAACTCCACCGAGAGCGGCACCATGGACCTCTACAGCGGCACCCAGAACTCGGTCAACACATTCTTCATTCAGCTCGAGCAGAAGCAGACGGGCCTGTGCGCCCCCTGGAACCTCGCGAAGGCGATGGGAGTGGCGCTCGACAACCCCACGAACAACCGTGTTCCCTCCTTCACCCTGGGCGTTTCCGACGTGAGCGCCTTGGAGATGGCGGAGGCCTACGCGACGTTCGCAGCGCGCGGGATGCACTGCGCCTCGAGGCCGGTCACCGAGATCACCGACCGCGACGGCGAGGTCATCCCGATCGAGGGTTCCCAGTGCAGCCGGGTGCTCAAGCGCCCGTACGCCGACGCGGTCAACGACATCTTGAAGGGCGTGATGGAGCCGCCCGACGGCTTCGGTGCCGACATCGCCCCCAACCAGCAGTCGGCCGGCAAGACCGGGACGACGCAGGAGAACAAGGCCGTGTGGTTCGTCGGCTACACGCCGACGCTCGCTGCCGCGTCCTTCCTGGCCGGCGTCAACAGCCAAAACGAGCCCCGTGGGCTGATTGGCAAGCAGCTGGCGGGCGCCACCCTCACCGACGCCTCCGGCTCTGGCACGGCCGGGCCGATATGGGGCGATGCGATGGCCGCGATCCAAGACCTCCTGCCTAACCGTCGCTTCGTCCGACCCGATCCTTCCGTGGTGGAAGGGCAGGTCGTCTCGATCCCCTCCTTCTACGGTGACAACGCCGCCGATGCGGCAAACAAGCTGACCGAGCTCGGCTTCCGTCCTCAGATCAGCGACAGCGTCAACTCGTCGGCGCCTGAAGGCACCGTCGCGTACACGTCGCCGTCCTACCAGGCCACGACCGGTGAAACAGTTCAGATCTTCATCTCGACCGGCTACGTGCCCCCGCCGCCGACCT
>JACCVA010000008.1 GCA_013698435.1 Nocardioidaceae bacterium
GCCTGGTGGACGGCGGCGATCTCGCTCAGCACCGCCACCTGGGCGGGATCGAGGCTGCGGTCGTGGCGCATCCTCGGCAGGTCCTGGAAGGAGGCCCCGGACTTCACCCAGTTGTCGCGGGCGCCCCGCTGAAGCGGCCTGATCCGTAGCGCGCCCCGGTTGGGCATCGTCGTCGGCACCTGCCATCGAGGTGGAGTAGCACGACGGTGGAGGTCGACCTGGAGTGCGAGCGGTTTGGTCGTGGTGCCATTGCCAGCCCAGTCGACGGCCACGTCGAGCTCGTCGAGCACGGAGGAGAGCTGGCGCTCCCAACGCCTCTCGTCACCTCGGCCCACCGCCGTGTGTTCGCGCTCCTGCGCCGCCCGAACGGTCATCAACAACGCGACGACATGCTTACAGCCCTGTTGCATGGGGCAGTCACAGCGGCTGGCGAACCACACACCGTCGCCGTCGAGCCCGGCGCTGACGTAGGCGTCGTAGGCGATGCCGCGCGACCCTTGGACCTGGCCGCGGATGGCGAGGTCGCCGTCGCTGTCGAGCCCGTGCATGCACGAGAGCACTCGGCCGCCGCGCACGTAGCCGTCGGCTCGCTCGTACGTCGGCGTACCGAACCTGCGGCGCAGGTCCTCGTCGGACAGCAGGACGGTCAGATCCATGGCGTGTATGAGCCTATGCGCCGAGACCGACGGACCCGGCTTGGCGCGACGTCGAAGTCGTCGTCACCCGTCGCGATCCGGCCCGGCCGGCACGGCGACGGGCAGAGGCATTGAGACTTGCCCGCTTCTTCGCATACCCTCAAGCCCTCACGACAACAGGAGCATCATGCTAACTCGGCTCACCCTGCGCCAGCACCTCACGACCGCGCTGGCTGTGGTCCTCGCCGCCACCGGAGTCTCCCTCGCCACCAACGCCTCCGAGCAGGCAAGCGGCGCCCCGCAGCAGTCCGCCGCAGCCGCAAAGCAGGCCGCCGGCGTTAGTCACAGGACCGTCGACATCCAGGTGCTCAACGTGTCCGATTTCCACGGACAGCTGGATCCGCTCAACGTCTTCGGCGTCGGCGACGTGGGTGGCGCCGCCGCACTGAGCACCTACTGGCAGCGCGATCGAGCCGCCAACCCGAACACGCTGTTGTTCACCGCCGGAGACGCGGTGGGCGCCAGCCCTCCCCTGTCGTCGTTCTTCGACGACAAGCCCACCATCGACTTCATGAACTACGCCGGCTTTGACGCCGACACGTTCGGCAACCACAACTTCGACAAGGGACTGGACCACCTCCAGTCGCAGATCGACAGGGCCGCCTTCCCGTACGTGTCGGCGAACCTCGAGAACGTCGAGGACAACCTGAGCGGCGTGAGCCCGTTCGTCATCACGAAGGTCGACGGCGTGAAGGTGGCCGTGATCGGGGTGACCAACCCCGAGGCACCCACCTTGGTGGCTCCGGGAAGCCTCGGCACCATCGAGATCACCGATCCCGCCGCGGCCGCGATGAAGGCACGCGCCCAAGCCGAAGAGCTCGGCGCCAAGGTCTTCGTCGCCATCGGACATCTGGGCATCGAGGGCAACGACGCCAACGGGGTGCCCACCGGACCACTGACAACGTTTGCCTCGCGAGTCGACGGCTTCGACCTGATCCTCGGTGACCACACCAACATCCAGTACAAGAACGTCATCAACGGCGCACTCGTCCTGGAGAACCTCAGCAAGGGCGCCACGTACGCCCGCACCAACCTGCACTACGACAGCCGCAAGGGCGGCACGGTGACCGCCACCTCGCAGTTCGTGGTACCGCTGACCAGCGCAGTCACACCCGACCCGAACGTCGTGTCGCTGCTGCAGCCCTACCGTGAGGAGCTCAGCAGCCAGCTGGACGGCGTCGTCGGCGTCGCCACGGGCGTCTTCCCACGCGCCGACAACATCGAGCGCATCCGTGAGGTGGCCCTCGGAGACCTCGTGGCGGACGCGCTGCGCGCCGCCTACGGGACACAGATCGCCTTCACCAACGGTGGAGGCCTGCGATCGTCACTTCCGTCCTCGTCCTACCTGCCGCAGGACACGTCGCTTCGACGCCCGAGTCCCGGGTACGCCGCCGGACCGCCGTACGACGTGGTGACCGGCGACGCCTACTCCGTGCTGCCCTTCGGCAACCAGTCCCTCACCAGGACCGTCACGGGCAACCAGCTGTGGGCCGTCCTCGAGCGCAGCGTCGGACAAGCACCCAACTCCTTCGGCGGGTTCCTGCAGATCTCCGGCTTCCGCTTCACGTACGACTCGTCGCGCCCGGCCGGGTCGCGCGTGCTGTCGGTCACGCTGGATGACGGGACGACCGTCGGCAGGGACGCCACGACGTACACCGCGACGACGAACGACTTCACCAACGCCGGCGGAGACGGGTACGTCGAGCTCAAGGACGGCCAGGGCACGACCCGCAACCTGATGGCCAACGACCTGCTCGACTACATCCGCGCGCAGGTCACGCTCACGCCCAGCACGGACGGACGCATCGACGACGTGAACAGGCCCGACGCCTGACGGTGAGCAACGTTCGCTAACGGGCGCGGCCCGGCTGCGAATTGCGGGCAAGGTGCGGCTCCTCATCCGCGTGTCGCGCTGCAGTTCCCGCAACTCGGGGGCCGCTCTCGTGCGCGGGTCCGAGAACCCTCGGTGGCACGATGTCAGGGCAACGGCAGCACGGCGTGGACACGGCCGCCGTCGGTGCTGCTCGCTGCCGTAAGCGTGCCCCCGAGCTCGGCGGCTCGCTCCCGCATCGACGCGATGCCGACCCCGGCCGTCCATGCGTCGCTCGTCGTGCCGACGTCGACCACGTCGATGACCAGCGCGCCGTCGTCGGCCCGGAGGCTGACGGCTGCGGTGTCGCTGCCGCTGTGGCGAGCCACGTTGGTGAGCGCCTCGACCACGATCCGGTACGCCGCCACCTCCACCGCAGCCGTCACGGTCACAGGGAGCTCGCCGGCCGCGATGCTGACGCGCAAAGGGCCACCGTCAGAGGTCCTCAGCGCCACGGCTCGCTGCCGCAGCGCGGGGACCAGCCCGAGCTCGTCGAGCGCGGGAGGCCGCATGGCGTAGACGAGCCGCCTGATCTCCTCGATCGCGGTCACGGTCTCGGCGCGAAGTGACACCAGCAGCGAGTCCGTGGTGTCCGGGTCGGACCGCAGGCTGTTGCGAGCCGCGTCGGAGGTGAAGGCGATCCCTGACAGCCGCGGCCCGAGCCCGTCGTGCAGGTCCCGGCGCAGCCGGCGACGCTCCTCCTCCAAGGCGGTGATGGTCTCCTCACGCGACTGCTGCAGTTCTGCGGCGAGACTGCTCGCCCGCAGCGTCTGGGCCAGCAGCGGACCGACCAGGCGCAGGACGTGCTCGTCTCCGGGCGACAGCCTGAGATCACCCGCGCGCAGGCCGACCACGAGCGCGCCTTGCTGGCCGTTGCCGAGCTCGAGGTTCAGCGTGCGCGTGTGGGTGACCTTGCTGCCTGACACAGCAAGGGGTACGCCGTCGACGCCGAGGGCTGAATATGGCAGCACCAGTGCCGCCCGGATGGCACGGAGTGCGAGTTCGGGGTCGTCGCCGATGCTGGCCACCACGTTCGTCGCCGCGCCCAGTGGGTCCGGCCGATGTCCGAAGAGGAGCTCGTCGACGACGCCGCGCAGCACGACCTGCAGCGGGTGGAACGTCATAGCGGCGAGCAGTCCGGTGATCGCCATGACGCCGACCGTCGGTGTCGTCCCATTGAGGATCTCCAGCAACGAGGCCAAGGCGACGAAGCCGGCGACGTACACGACGCCCGCGAGCGCGAATACCACGCTGTGCACGACCAGGCCGCGGACGTCGACGACCTCCGGTCGAGCCACCCCGACGTACATCGCGGGCCCGAGAAGCGTGAAGAGCGCGAACGCCACCACCGCGCCGGTCGTCGTCGGCGCGGCGAAGAAGGCCACTCCCGCCCCCAGCCCAGGGACTCCGGCGCCAAGGGCCATCCACGTCAGCGCCCACCGGTCGCTGCCCGAGCTGCGCTCGATGCGCCACCAGGTATGGGCGATCAGCGCGAGCGCGAGGACCAGGCCCATCGTTCCGACCACGTTGGTGTCAGGCCATTGCGCGAGGGCCAGCGCTCCCGCAGCCGTGATCGTGGCCACCGCCACGAAGTCGACCGGATGGCGCCAGTCGGCACGCGGGTATGCCGTCAGGGCGAGCGGTAGGACCAGGGCGGCCGCCATCACGAACCCGAACCGCGCCACCTCCGGGTGCTCGGAGGCATCGAGCACCGCGCTGATTACCACGGTGGTTCCGGACACGACCAGCAGAGATCCCGACAGCCTGGTCCGACGGGTCAGCAGGAGGACACCAGTTACCACCAGCGACACACCCACGGTCGCCAACCCAACGAGGATGGCGCCGGCGATCACGGCGACTGACCCAGTCCGCCCTCGCGAGCGCGGATGATCGCCTCCGTGCGGTCGGCGACCTCGAGCTTGGCGAAGACGCTCGTGAGGTGGTTGCTGACGGTCTTGGGCGAGAGGAACAGCCGCTCGGCGATGGCTGCGGTACGACGACCGGACGCCAGCAGGTCGAGGATCTCGCGCTCGCGCGTCGTCAGCTGCGGGAACGGCTCCGCGGTCGCGACCGGGGGCGCGGCGAAGTAGTCGAGCACCCGGCTTGCGATGCC
>JACCVA010000011.1 GCA_013698435.1 Nocardioidaceae bacterium
GGCGGTCAGCGGCGAGGCGGCAGGCGGTGCAGCCGCACCTCGTCCAGTACGCCGTCGTGCGCGGTCGCGGTCATAAATGTGCAGGCCGGCTGACGTCGCCTGTCGGTCGGCGATCCTGGGTTGAGCAGCCGCAGCCCCGCCGGCGTCACGGTGTCCCACGGGATGTGACTGTGACCGAACACCAAGACGTCGACGTCTCCATACAGGTCCTCGCATCTGCGCTCGCGTCCGGCCGCCTGGCCGGTCTCGTGCACCACCGCCAACTGCAGACCTGCCAGCTCCGCCCGAGCCACCTCCGGGAGCCGCGCCCGCAGGTCGGGGCCGTCGTTGTTGCCGAAGACGCCCACGATCCTCGACGCCTTGGCCTCCAGCGCGTCGAGCAGGTCGACCACGACCCAGTCACCTGCGTGGATCACCACGTCGGCGTCCTCCACCGCCGCCCAGAGCTGCGCCGGCAGGTGTTTGGCTCGCTTCGGCACATGTGTGTCGGCAATCAGCAGCAGCCGAGCGGCGCCGGACGAGCCGCTCATCCGGTGCGGGAATCCCCACCGGCCAGCACATCGCCGTGGGTTCCGGTTTCGGCGACCTCGGGCGGCCCCTCGGTGTGTACCTCCGCCTCGTCACTCGACCGCATCAACGCGATCACGGCTTCCTGGTCAGCGGCCGACGGGAACCCCCACCCCGGCTGGTAGCCGTAGACCTCGTGCAGCATGCGACCGTCGCTCAGCGTCGCCAAGATCTCCACCGAGTCCGGTCCGACCAGCGCCGGATGCTCGACGCCGCAGGCTTCCGACACCTTGAGCAGGTCGCGCCGCAGTGTCTTGACGTAGGTGGCGCACCGGTCGGCCTTCGAGACGGGGTCCAGCCCGTGGGCGAGCCACGGGTCCTGGGTGGCCACTCCGGTCGGGCACGTACCGGTGTGGCATCGCTGAGCCTGCACGCAGCCGACCGCCAGCATGGCTTCGCGGCCGACGTTGACCATGTCCACCCCGAGGCCGAAAGCCACCAGGGCGTTGTCAGGCAGCCCCAGCTTCCCGCTGCCGATGAACAGGACATCCTCGTGCAGTCCCCGCTCCGCGAAGATCGAGTAGACGCGGCTGAAGCCCATCCGGAAGGGCAGCGACACCGCGTCGGTGAAGATCATCGGGGACGCGCCGGTACCCCCTTCGCCACCGTCGATAGTGATGAAGTCGACTCCACGGCCGGTCCTGCTCATGACGTCGGCCAGCTCCTGCCAGAAGTCGAGGTCCCCTACTGCCGACTTGATGCCGACCGGCAGACCGGTCTCGCCGGCCAGCATCTCCACCCAGTCGACGAGAGAGGCGACATCGTGGAATTCCGCGTGCCGAGACGGGCTGATGCAGTCCTTGCCTTCTGGCACGCCGCGGGTGCGCGCGATCTCGGCTGACACCTTCGCGGCGGGGAGCACGCCGCCGAGGCCGGGTTTCGCGCCCTGGCTGAGCTTGACCTCCAGGGCGCGGATCGGAGCGTTCGCGACCAGCTCCAGCAGGTGGTCGAGGCTGAACCGGCCGTCGTCGTCACGGCAGCCGAAGTACGCCGTGCCGATCTGGAAGATCAGCTCACCACCCATCCGGTGGTATCGCGACACAGCACCCTCACCGGTGTTCTGCAGACAGCCGGCGAGCTCTGCTGCCCGGTTGAGCGCCTCCACTGCGTTGCCCGACAGCGAACCGAAGCTCATTCCCGAGATATTCACGACCGAGTCCGGACGAAAGGCCAGCCTCCGCCGATGTGTCCCTCCCAGCACCTTGGCGCAGGGCAGCCAGGCCTCCTGCGCCGGATGACCGTGGGTGGCGTGCGTCCGTCCGAACGTGCGGTGATGGACGATGACGTTGCCGAGGCCGTGCTCGAGATCGTTGTCGGTACCGAAGCCGAAGTAGTTGTTCTCCTGCTTGGCCGACGCGTACACCCACCGACGTTGGTCACGGCTGAACGGCCGTTCCTCGTCGTTGCCGGCAACGATGTACTGGCGCAGCTCCGGACCGATCGACTCCAACCAGAAGCGGGCATGCCCGACGACGGGGAAGTTGCGCAGAATCGCGTGCTTGCGTTGCAGCAGGTCGTGCGCCGCCACGGCGGCGAGGGCGGCAGCGGGCACCGTTTTCCACCAAGTCTTCACCTGCACAGTGTTCTACGAATACCGCCGTTGCGCACCCAGAGTTCGGCTGCACCCACGCGTGGTCAGCGCCGCCGAAGACCCGTCAACCACGACGAGGCGTCGGCGAAGTCTGAGTCCGACGTGCCCGCCCTGACGTCCGTCACGGCGCCGTCGGCACGGGGGTAGGAGCCGAGGAAGCGAACGTCGGCGCAGGTACGCCGCAGCCCCATCAGCGCCTCTCCCATCCGGGCGTCGGCCACATGTCCCTCGGCGTCGATCGAGAAGCAGTACCGGCCGAGCGCCGAGCCGGTCGGCCGGGACTCGATCCGCGTGAGGTCGACCCCACGGGCGGCGAACTGCTCCAGCAGCTCGAGCAGCGCCCCTGGGTGGTTGTCGCGGATGAACACCACGAGTGAAGTCTTGTCCGCACCGGTAGGTCCGGGCGGTGTGCCCGGGCGCGACACGAGGACGAAGCGGGTCACCGCCCCAGCCCGGTCGGCGATCGCCGTCGCGAGCGTCGCGAGCCGGTAGGTCTGTGCGGCGATAGGGGCCGCGATGGCGGCGTCGTACGGCGACTCTGCGATCGCCACCATGGCTGCCGCGTGCGCCGTCGACGCCTCCAGCACGATCTCCGCATCCGGCAGGTGAGTGGCCAGCCAGCGGCGGCACTGTGCCTCGGCGTGCGGGTGGGTGGCGACCCGGCGGATGTCGGCTGCCCCGGTGCCCGGTTTCGCCAGCAGCGCGAACTGCACCTCGACGTGCATCTCGCGGGTGATAACGAGCGGATCGCCCGTGGACAGCTCGTCGAGCGTCACCGCGACCCCGCCCTCGACCGAGTTCTCGATCGGTACGACTGCGCCGTCGGCATCACCGGCGCGCACCGAGTCGAGGGCGGCCACCACCGAGGCGCACGGCAGCAGCTCCGCCCGTGCCGCCGCCGGAAGCGACCGGAGAGCCGCCTCGGTGAACGTGCCTTCGGGGCCGAGATAGGCGTAACGGGCAGGCGGGACACCAGGCATGCTGCCCAGCGTAGAGACGCTAGGTTTCCCGCATGAGCGACTCCCCCCCTGAGGATCGCGACGTCACCTCCACCTCGGCCGTCCACAACTACGCTCAGCTCGATGCTGACCGGGTGCGAAGGACGGGTGACGCCGAGGTCGTGTACGGCGCCGGAAAGACACCCAGGCAGGTGGTGGAGCTGCTGCGGTCCCTGCACGAGGCGCACCCCGACCGTGCCGTGCTGGCGACCCGCCTCGAACCCGCCGCCCTCGATCTGCTCGCGCACGAGCTGCCCGACGCAGCGCTGAACCCGGTGGCCCGTGCCGCGACACTGGGGCCGCTGCCACCACCGCGGGGCAGCGTCCTCGTCGTGTCGGCCGGTACGTCGGATGCTCCCGTGGCCCAGGAGACGGTCGTCACCGTGCGGGTCTTCGGCGCGGCCTGCGACACGGTGCATGACGTCGGAGTAGCCGGGCTGCACCGGATCATGGGCGTCCGCGACCAGCTGGCCGACGCCGACTGCCTCGTCGTCGTCGCTGGGATGGAAGGGGCGCTGCCCTCGGTCGTCGGCGGCCTGACCGGCGTACCGCTGGTCGCGGTACCGACCAGCGTGGGCTACGGGGCGTCCTTCAACGGTCTCGCCGCACTACTGTCGATGCTGAACTCCTGCGCGCCGGGGGTGGTGGTCGTTAACATCGACAACGGCTTCGGGGCCGGCGTGTTCGCGGCTCGGGTGGCCCGCAACGCGGCCGTGCGCGAGCAGCCGTCGACACGCAACTGAGCCCAAGGAGCCGCCCCCATGATCGGCTGGATCGACGCATCATCTGGAGCCAGCGGCGACATGCTGCTCGGCGCGCTGCTCGACGTCGGCGCGGACGAGAAGGTGATGCAGGCGGCGATCGCGGCCGTGGCACCGGAGGCAGCCGCGTTGTCGATCATGCGGGTGCAGCGCAGCGGTGTGTGGGCGAACAAGGCCGAGGTGGACGTGGCCGACTCGTCGACGCAGCGCGGGCTGGCCGACGTTGTCAAGCTGATCGTAGGCGCCGCCCTCGACCCGCAGATCAGCCGGCACGCCATCGACGTGTTCTCCCGGCTGGGCGCCGCAGAGGCCACCGCTCACGGAGTCACCGTCGACCAGGTGCACTTCCACGAGGTCGGCGCGCTCGACGCTATCGTCGACATCGTCGGCGTGTGTGCGGGATTCGTTTCGCTCGGCCTGACCGACCTGCAATGCAGCCCGATCGCCGTCGGCTTCGGCTCGGTGCAGACCGAGCACGGGGAGCTCAGCGTCCCCCCTCCCGCGGTCGCCGCCCTGCTCCAAGGCGCCCCGACGTATGCCGGACCTGCCGCCACCGAGCTGTGCACCCCCACGGGTGCGGCGCTGCTGAGCCATTGGGTGACGCAGTTCGGACCGCAACCGCTGATGGTGGTCGATGCCATCGGCACCGGCGCGGGGACGAAAGACTTCGACTCTCATGCCAACGTCGTGCGGGTGTTCGTCGGCAGGTCGCACGCGCAGAGTGTCAGCCGCGCCGTCATCTACGAGACCAACGTCGACGACCTCGACCCGCGGTTGTGGCCGGTCGTCGTCGAGCGACTCTTCGACGCGGGGGCGTCCGACGCCTGGCTGACCCCGATCGTGATGAAGAAGGGCCGCCCGGCCCACACCTTGTCGGTCCTGCTCCCGCTCGAGCGGGTGAACGACGTACGCCGGGTGATCTTCGCCGAGACCTCAGCCATCGGGCTGCGCGAGATCTTCGTGGGCAAGCACGTCCTCGACCGTTCATTTGCCCATGTGCTGGTCGCTGAGCAGAAGATCACCGTGAAGATCGCGCGTACCGCGAGCGGCGCCGTGCTCAACGTGCAGCCCGAGTTCGATGATGTCGCCCATGCCGCCCGCGCCCTCGACCGCCCGGTCAAGGATGTCCTCGCCCAGGCTGTCGCCGCCTCGTCGCACCTGTGGGAACGCACCGGCAACTGATCGTGGCCGCATGCCGCCGAGCGACGGCGGGCGGCGTCCGCCTCGCCAGTGCCCCCCGTAGACTCAGCCGGTCGCAGCCCGCCGCCACCCGAGGTCACGCATGAATTGGCATCTCCTGCTCATCACCTTCGGTGTCATCTTCCCAGTCGAGCTGCCGGACAAGACGTTCGTCGCCGCCCTGGTGCTCTCGACGCGCTACAACCCGCTAGCCGTCTGGATCGGTGTCGGACTCGCCTTCGGCGTGCAGTGTCTGGTGGCCGTCACCGCCGGACACGCCGTGTCGTTCCTCCCCGAGTGGATCATCCACGTGGTCAGCACGGTGATGTTCCTCATCGGGGCGATCATCTTGTTCCGGCAGGCGCCGACGGCAGACGCCGATGAGAAGGATCAAGAGGAGTCGTTCGCGGCGAAGGCTTCGAAGGATCAGGTCGGGTGGCATGCAGTCGGCACCTCGTTCATCGTGCTGTTCGCGGCCGAGTGGGGTGACCTGTCGCAGATCCTGACGCTCAACCTGGTGGCGAAGTACGGGTCACCCGTAACGGTGTTCGTAGGGTCATGGCTGGCGCTGCTGGCCGTGTCCGGGCTGGCAGTCGTCGGCGGCCGGGTCTTGCTCCGCCACATGAGGCTGTCTGTGCTCCACTACATCGCCGGAACCGTGTGCCTCATCTTCGTCGGCGTCGGCGTCGTCCAGCTCGCTACCGGCTGACCCGGCTTCGGCGGGCCCAGGAGCAGCATCTGCGCGGTCCGCGGTGAGCCTGACCATTAGGCTCGCCTCCATGACTGCGAATCCAGGCGCCGACAGCGAGGTCGGCAGGCTGCGTACTGTCCTTCTGCACCGCCCCGGTGCGGAGCTCCAGAGGCTGACGCCCCGCAACAACGACAGCCTGCTCTTCGACGGCATCCCCTGGGTCAGCAGGGCGCAGGAGGAACACGACGCGTTCGCGTCGGCCTTGCGCGAACGCGACGTCGAGGTGCTGTACCTGATGGACCTGCTCACCGAGTGCCTCGCCGCCTCGGAGTCGGCGCGCGAGCACGCGATCCGACATGCCACCGCGTCGTTGCACCTCGGAGACACGCTGCGGCATCACTTCAAGGCCTGGATGGGCGAGCTCGACGCCCCCGGGCTGGCCGGTGCGATCACCGCCGGCGTACGCAACGACGAGGTCCGGGGAGGGTTCGGCCTGGTGACAAGTCTGCTCGACCCTCACGACTTCCTGATCGACCCGTTGCCGAACCTCCTCTTCACCCGTGACTCGTCGGTGTGGTTGCGTGACCGGGTCGCCGTCACCAGCCTCGCCATGCCCGCCCGGGCCCGCGAGACGAAGCTGACCGAGCTCATCTACACGTTCCATCCGCGATTCGAGGGAGTCGCCCAGGTGCACGGCCCCGACCGTGAGCACGTCGAGGGGGGCGACGTCTTGCTGCTCGCACCCGGGGTCATTGCCGTTGGTGCGGGCGAGCGGACGACCCCTGCTGGCGTCGAACGGTTCGCTCGGCAGGTCCTCGTCGAGGGCCTCGCGCACACGGTGCTCGCCGTTCCGATCGCGCAGGAACGCGCCACCATGCACCTCGACACCGTCTGCACGATGGTCGATGTCGACGCGATGGTGATGTATCCAAAAGTCGCGGACTCCCTTCGCGCCTACGCCCTCACCTGCGCGGAGACCCACGAGGACGAGGCCGAGATCGAGCTCTCGGTGGCGGACAGCGAGCCGTTCCTGGTGGCGGCAGCGAAGGCGATGGGGATCGACACGCTGCGACAGATCTATACCGGGCTCGACCCGGTCACGGCCGAGCGCGAGCAGTGGGACGACGGCAACAACACCTTAGCCATCGCGCCGCGGGTGGCGGTCGCCTACGAGCGCAACGTCGAGACGAACCAACGGCTCACCGACGCAGGCATCGATGTCGTCGCCATCTCAGGCGCGGAGCTCGGCTCAGGCCGGGGCGGGCCGCGATGCATGTCGTGCCCGATCCTGCGTGAACCGCTCGCTCAAGCCTGAGCGCCACCGGCGATGAACCGCTCCTCGGCGATGCTGTTGCCGCCGTCGACCACGACCGACTGGCCGGTGACGTAGGAGGAGCCAGGTGAGCTGAGCCAGGCGATGGCCGATGCGACCTCCTCGGGGGTGCCGCTGCGCCCGACCGGGGTCAGGCGCCCTTCGCGCTTCTCCTGGTCGGTCTGGGAGCTCGTCGCTATCCACCCGGGGAGCACCGCGTTCACGGTCACACCGCGACCCGCTGCATCGACGGCCAAAGCGCGCATCAGACCCACCATGCCGGCCTTCGCTGTGCTGTAGGCGACGTCGCCGCGCATCGCCATCAAAGGCCCGGTGACACTGGCGACCATGACGATGCGGCCCCACCCGTGACCAACCATGCTCGGCAGCGCTGCCTTGCTCACCAGGAAGGCACTGTCCAAGTTGCGGCGCAGCGACGAGGTCCACGTCTCCAGCGTCATCTCCTCGGCGGTTCCCGACTCGAACTCGCCGTCCGTCGTGGAGATCATGCCCGCATTGTTGACGAGGATGTCGAGACGACCGAACATCCCGACGGTCGTCGCGACCAGCTCGGCCGCCGCTTGCTCACGCGTCAGGTCCCCTATCCTGCACGCCGCATCGACGCCCGCTCCACGGAGCTCTCTGACGCGCTGCTCGACACGACTCGAGGTGGCGCCGAGCACGACAGAGGCGCCGAGATGACCCATCAACTTCGCCGTTGCGAAGCCGATGCCTTGCGGGCTGCCGGCGCCGGTGACCACGGCGACCCTGTCTCGCAGGTCGAACGGTGACGAGACGTCCATACCGACGACCATGCCATCACCCGGACCGCCGAGCCACAACGGATCCGCAATGTGCAGCGGTTCCTGCTTCGCAGCTGCTCTATGCGCGACGAGCCCGACTGTCGTCCACTCGGTCGTGGAGGTCACACATCGACGTCCAGGCTGACCGTCGCGACGTCACCCACCTCAAGCCCTTCGGCCGCCCGCACGCCAGCCTTCACCGGCACGAGGTAGCGTCCGTCCTTAGGGAACAGCGACGTCTTCCAGCCGGTTTCGCCGATCTGCGCGTCGACCGGGATCATGCCCCAGCCGTAGGTCACGAACGCCGACGTCGCCTCCAGCTCGGCGCAGTCCTCTTCCGGAACGGTGACGAAGTGCCACGGTGCCGGGCCCTTCCAGAACCACAGCTCGCCGCTGAACACCAGGTGCGTGCGATCAGGATACGAGCCGGACGCGTTCCAGCAGGCGCGGTCGACTGCCGCCGGGACCGGCCGAGGCATTGCAGCCGGCATTGGAAAACCCAGCCGTTACTGACGGGGGATACAGCAACGACCGGGCTTAGTTGAGTGTAGAACGACCTCCGCGACCGATACAAGCGAATCGGCGACCTCGGCCGCCGATTGTGCACGGAAACATGATCGGTGCCGCCGGAAGGCGGCCCAAAAGCCTCGATACCTCGCGTTTGGGCAGACGAGAGCGGTGCGCCGCCGACGCGGGTCAGCGGATCGTCAGCTGCCGGTTGGCGAGGCCGTTGCGAGCAGAACGTTCTTCCTGGCTGAGCGGGCTCTCGTCACCGATCACCTGGGCGAGCCGCTCGGCGAAAGCGGCCGCAGGCTCTTCGACGGCCTCTGCGCCGGTGCCGACGGGAAGGTCCCACACCGGTACGAGCAGCCCGTGAGCCCGAAACGAGCCGACGAGCCGGCTGTCCGTGCCGAGGGAGTCCGCTCCGGCAGCATGCAGCCGGGCCAGTGCGGTGAGCGTGGTGTCCTCCTCGTGCGGCAGCACCCAGCGAAGGTGTTCCTTGGTGCCAACCGAGGTCCAGTACGCCGCCTCGACGGACGTCAGCCGGCGGGTCGGGTCGATAGAGGCGTTCAGCTGTTCGAGCGTCGCCGACACCGAGGCGTCCGTGCCGTCGGCGTCCTCGAACCAGAAGTCGAAGCCCTTCAGCACGGTGACGTCGAGGCCGGTCGTGAGGTCGACGACGTCCTGCAGGCGTGGCCCCGGGCCGGGCAGGCTGGGCATCACCACGCTGGTGCCCGGCTCCCCGGCGAGCCCGAGACGCAAGGCCTCGGCGAGGTCGCGGCT
>JACCVA010000050.1 GCA_013698435.1 Nocardioidaceae bacterium
AGCTCAGCCTCGGATGCGGCGTCCGTGATCGAGCTCCTCGGCAGTCGGCTCGACCGGTCCGACCGCGAGCAGTTCCCAGCGGCTGCAGGTGCCCTCCGGGACTTCCAGCCCACCGGTTCGTAGCTGCTTGTCCAAGCGCGCTCTGATCTCGCCTTCGTCTGTCGGGTCGGCCACGAAGATGGTTCTAGTGACGATGTGGGGCTCTGCCTCCGCCACATCTGTGTAGTGCGGCCACCGGCACTGGCCGTCGTGATCCCAGTGGCCGCAGAGCCCGATGGTGATGGCGGCGCCCAGTGCAGCATGCTCACCCTCGAGGAGGCGCGCTGTCGCTTCGTGCACGTAGATCATCAGTCCTGGACCGCCTTCGCCGTGGTGACGCACAGCTTGATCCAGGCCTGCTCGTCGTCGTCCAAGCCTCGGTGGGCGCGCTCGGCGTCCTCGACCGCCCAGTGGGCGTTGATGATGCTGCGCACCACGACCCAGTCTCGTGCCCGCTCCTCGTCGAGGCCGGCAGCGTCGACGATGGTGTGAAAACGGCGGCGCACTCCCGACCGCACGTTGCCGGACTCCACGAGCTGCTCCCAGCGGTTCCACAGCATCGGAGCCGGCTCGTAGTGCGGGTCCCCCGACATCGGCTTGGGGTCGATGACCAGCCATGGTTCTCGTTCGGCGGCAAGGACGTTCTCGTAGTGGAGGTCCCCGTGCGTGATGCGACCGCTGCTCGCCGGGTCGTCGACGAGGTCACCACCCAGCGAAAGTGTCTGTTCCACCAGACGTCGTGGCAACGGTCCGTCGACCGGCATGGTCGCCAGCGCGGCCAGCCACTCACCGACATAGGACGTGACCGTGCGCAGCTGTGGCAGGGCCGGCACATGGATGCGGTCGTAGAAGCCTGCAACGATCTCGCACGCCTCGACGTCATCGAGGCCGTTGAGGTCGTCGGCGTACAGCCGCTCGAGCAACAGTGCACGTCTACGCGGGTCTGCCCGCATCAGCCTGACGGTGCCGTCGCCGCCCCAGCGCTGCAGGGCGAGCCCCTCGTACAGGGACTCGTCGTCTCCGTCGAAGGTGAGCTTGAGTACCGCCCGGTCACCGGTGTCGGTCCGGACCGGCAGGACCAACGAGCAGAAACCGTTCATCGACGGACCCTCGACGGTCAGTGACCAGTCAGCGAGAACGGCCTCGGCGAGCCGTGGCAGCCGCTCGAACCAAAGAGCCCAGGCAGTCCCCAGACCGATCTGTGAGGCCACCCACCCGGTCGGGATGTCGACGGGCACCCCTCAGCTACCGCTTGGACTTGTCGAGCGGCTCAGAGGTGTTGAGCGCAACGATGAACGCCTCCTGTGGCACCTCGACCCGGCCCACCATCTTCATCCGCTTCTTGCCTTCCTTCTGCTTCTCGAGCAGCTTGCGCTTGCGGGTGATGTCGCCGCCGTAGCACTTGGCCAGCACGTCCTTGCGGATGGCGCGGACGGTCTCACGGGCAATGACGCGGGCACCGATCGCGGCCTGGATCGGGACCTCGAACTGCTGCCTCGGGATGAGATCCTTCAGCTTGATCGTGAGCCCTACGCCGTACTGGTACGCCGCGTCGCGGTGCACGATCGCGGAGAACGCGTCGACCGGATCGCCGTGCAGCAGCACGTCGACCTTCACCAGGTCGCTGGCCTGCTCGCCGATCGGCTCGTAGTCGAGGGAGGCGTACCCCTTGGTGCGCGACTTCAGTGCGTCGAAGAAGTCGAACACGATCTCGGCGAGCGGCAGGGTGTAGCGCAGCTCCACCCGGTCGGCCGACAGGTAGTCCATCCCCTGCAGCGCGCCGCGACGTGTCTGACACAGGTCCATGATCGTGCCGATGTAGTCGGCCGGGCTGAGGATCGTGGCGCGCACCACCGGCTCGAACACGTCCGCGATCTTGCCGCCGCCCGGGTACTCGCTGGGGTTGGTCACCACGACCTCGGAGCCGTCCTCCATCACCACCCGGTAGACGACGTTGGGCGCGGTCGAGATGAGGTCGAGGTTGAACTCCCGCTCGAGGCGCTCACGCACGATCTCCATGTGCAGCAGGCCGAGGAACCCGCAGCGGAACCCGAAGCCCAGAGCACCCGACGTCTCCGGCTCGTACGCCAGCGCGGCATCGTTGAGCTGCAGCTTGTCGAGCGCGTCGCGAAGGGTCGGGTAGTCGTCGCCGTCGATCGGGTAGAGCCCGGAGTACACCATCGGGTTGGGATGCCGGTAGCCGCTCAGAGCCTCGGTCGCGCCGCGTACGGCGGAGGTCACCGTGTCACCCACCCGGGACTGTCGGACCTCCTTGACCCCGGTGATGAGGTAGCCGACCTCGCCGACGCCGATCTCGCGCGCCTTCACGGGCTCAGGAGAGATCACGCCCACCTCGAGCATCTCGTGCACCGCACCGGTCGACATCATCTTGATCCGGTCACGGTGGCTGAGCTTGCCGTCGATGACGCGCACGTAGGTGATGACCCCGCGATAGGTGTC
>JACCVA010000081.1 GCA_013698435.1 Nocardioidaceae bacterium
CCGGCGAGCGCGCCGCCGGCTGCGGCCGCCAGACCGAGGACGGCACCGAACACGCCGTAGGCCGTGGCCCGCCGTCCGGGGCCGACCAGGTCGGCGACGGTGGCTCGCAACGTCGACTCCTGTACTCCGAGTGCTGCGCCCCATGCCAGCGCCCCAACGATGGCGACAGCAACCGTTCGGGAGAACGCCAGTGCAGGCACGACGGCTGCGATGAAGGGCAATATGACGAGGATCCCGGCGCCGTAACGGTCGTAGGCGAGGCCAGTGGCCACCGCCGCGAGCGCATCTACGACCATCGCTGCGGCGTACAGCACCGGGACCGCTGCCGCCGACAGCAGCCCGGCCGTCACCAAGTGGTAGGACAGCACACCGAACGTTGAGAACCCGACCATTGTCAGACCGGCGAACCCGGCGTACGCCCAGAACTCACCGGGGAGTCGACCCGCCGTGTGAGGGATGACGGCCGCGGCAGCGCCGTCCACGTCCGATCCGGCGTCCGTCAGGTCGAGCTCGTAGCGAGCCGGACGTGGCACCCGGAACCGCAGCCACACCACCAACGCGAACGCGACCACCCCCGGGGCGGCCAGCACCAGCAGCGCAGGCGTGTAGTCGTTCCCGGTCGCAGCCAGCACCGCCGCGACGATCAGCGGGCCGGCCAGTGCGCCCACCTGGTCCAGCGCCTCGTGCACCGCGAAGCCGCGACCGCGACCGGTGACGGCCGTCGCGTGCGAGAGCAGGGTGTCCTTGGCCGGCGACCGGACCGCCTTCCCGACGCGCTCGGCGAGGACCAGCCCGGACGCGACCCACAGGGCCGAGGCGAGGCCGAGCAGCGGAACGCTGACCAAGGTGAGCCCGTAGCCCGTCAGCGTCCAGGCCCAGAACCGTCCCGTCCGGTCGGTCAACGGACCGGACACCAGCCGCAACATCAGGGCAGCCGACTCACCGACCCCGGTGACGACGCCCACCAGCAGGGCGCTCGCCCCCAGGGAGGCCAGCAGCGGCCCGGTGATGGATCGGGCGCCCTCGTACACGACGTCGGCGAACATCGCGACGATCCCGAACCAGACCACGAACCGCCACGCCGACAGGGGGGACGGCGCACCGGCCGCCATCGGGTCGGACGGGGCTGTGTCGTCCTTCATGGCGACGAGTCTGCCCGGTCGGGGTCTCCCGACCCTCCAGGCCCCTTCTCCGGGATGTGTCCGGGGTCACGGCGTAGGGTTTGTGGGCTTCATGCTGGCGTCACGTTGGCTCCGTAGCGTCGTGACGATGAACGTGCATCCTGAGCTCGGCCGCGCAGAGACACCTCGTGGCAGGGAACTCGCGCCGCTGACCGTCGACCCCGGCAACCGAGTCGACACCGCGCCGGGCGCCCACTACCGCGCCGTCGGCGACGTGTGCGGACACACCGTACGGCTGCATGACGGCACCCACCGGCACCTCGCACCGACGCCAGCGGCATCCGCATGCGGCCCAGGCGAGCAGTGATGTGGCAGAACCTGCAACGAGCCGGATTCCTGCACGTGAACGCCTTCGCACGGCACACCCCGGCACTCCACGCCCCCATGTCCTTCTACGCGAGGTACGGCGTCGTCCTTTTTGCCGCCCTGCTCGTCTTGGGCTGGTGGTCGGCCCGCCGTGACCGTGACCCGCGGGCCATGGCCGCGGCCATCTGGGCTCCCGCTGGCGCCCTTCTCGCGCTCGGGCTGAATCAGCCGCTCGGCAACCTCGTCCACGAAGCACGCCCCTACGCCGTCCTTCCGCACGTTCTGGTCTTGGTTTCCCACAGCCACGACTTCTCGTTCCCCAGCGACCACGCGGTGATGGCCGGCGCCGTTGCCACGGGCGTGCTGCTCACCCACCGGCGACTCGGCTGGTTCACCATCGCGGCGGCTGCCCTGCTGGCGTTCGCGCGGGTGTACGTCGGAGCACACTTTCCGCTCGACGTTATCGTCGGCCTGCTTGTCGGTGCAGCCGTCAGCCTCATCGGTTATGCCACCCTCCGGCACCTGCTTGTCCGCATTGTCACGGCGCTGTCCAGAACCGCGGCCCGGCCAATAGTTGCCAGCTGCCCGATCGCCACCGGACACGGGAAACCGGCGTGATGTCGAGCATCGCGACCCACGTCCTGTCACTGCCACCCTGGGTCGCCCTCCTGGTGGTGTTCGCGCTTCCCGCCCTGGAGTCCTCCGCCTTCGTGGGGTTCATCTTCCCCGGCGAGATCGCCCTCGTCCTCGGCGGCGTCATCGCCTACGAGGGCCGAGTCTCCGTGTTCGCCGTTCTCGCGGCAGCGATCGCCGGGTGCGTCGTCGGCGACAGCGTCGGGTACGCCGTCGGTAAGCGCTACGGCCGACGGCTCTTGGACGGAACTGTCGGCCGGTTCGTGAAGAGCAGCCACCTCGACCGTGCCGAGAGCTACCTCGCCGAACGCGGCGGCAAGGCCGTGTTCTTCGGACGCTTCACCGCCGCCCTGCGGGTCCTTATCCCCGGCCTGGCCGGCATGTCCGGAATGCGCTACCGCACGTTCCTGGTCTACAACGTGGCCAGCGCCATCGGCTGGGGCACGATGTCGGTGATGTTCGGGTACCTCGGCGGGAGCAGCTGGCGGCATGTCGAGCACATCGCCTCCCGGGTCGGGCTAGCAGCCCTCGCCGTCGTTGTCTTGACCGTCCTCGGCGGCATCCTGCTTCGCCGTACCGGGCCCGCAAGGTTCACCCGGCTCGGCCGCACCCTGGCCTCGAGCCGCGTCGTTCTTCGCATTCACACCCGGTTCCCACGGTTCAGCAGCTGGTTGCTGGCACGGTTCGACCCGGCTGGCAGTACCGGTCTCGCGCTGACCGTCGCGGTGCTCGTCGCGGTCACCGCGACCTGGACCTTCCTCGGCATTACCCAAGACGTTGTCACCCATGAGGAGTTGGCCCTGTTCGACCCGCGCATCCACGCCTGGGTCATGGCCCACCGCACCACCGTCCTGACCGGCTTCTTCTGGGTCGTGACCTGGCTCGGCGCGAGCGCAGTCACCATCCCGGTCCTGGGGGTCGCCGGTGGGCTCCTCGCACAACGCCGCCGCTCATGGGCGGTTGTGCTCGACATCGTGGTCGTCTACGGGTCCGCGGTCGTCCTTGCCTCGGTCGTCCGGCAGGTCGTGCATCGCAGCCGTCCACCCGCCGCCGACTGGGCCGCCCCCGCGGGCGGCTGGGCCTACCCGTCCGGTCACACCACCCAGGCGGTCGCCGCCTGGAGCATCCTCGCCGTGCTCCTGGCTGCACAGCGCACACGACGAAGCCGTTTCGCTTTCGGAGGCGGAGCAGCGGCGATCGCGGTGCTCGTCGGCGCCAGCCGAGCCTACCTCGGCGTGCACTGGGCCACCGACGTGTTCGGGGCCGCCGCCATGTCGACGGCTGTCGTGGCGCTGTGGTGCGTCGTACGCCGATCCCTGTTCGCGCCCCCCGACACCGACACCTCAGCGACTCAGGGACCCCGCTCGAGCGCTGCTCTCCCCGCCGGGGACCGTGATCGCCAATCTTTTGAAGGAGCCAAGCTCTGAACGTCCCCGACCAGGCCAAACCAGTCCCGATGAGACCGCCGGACTGGTGACCACCCGTCCCGCCCGGGTCAAGGACGGGTTGGGTGCCGCCGCCTACGGGCCAGCTCATGCCACGGCCCCAGGTGCACGACACCACGTCGTGTCGCCGAGTCGTTGGCGAGCGTCATGAGCGCCGAGACCGCCGAAGCGACCTACGCTGACGCCATGCACGTGGTGATCGTCGACGACGAGCAACGGATGGTCGAACTCATCGCGAGCTACCTCGAGGACCAACAGGTCACGACTGCCGGTGCCTACGACGGGCCTAGCGGTCTCGCCGCAGCCCGCCAACCCGACGTCGACGCTGTTGTCCTCGACCTCATGCTCCCAGGCTTGAGCGGCAGCGAAGTCTGCAAGCAGCTGCGCCGAGAGGGCAACGACGTCCCCGTCCTGATGCTCACCGCCCGCGGAGCCGTCGCCGAACGGGTCGCCGGCCTGGAAGCCGGAGCTGACGACTACCTCGTCAAACCCTTCGCGCTCGAGGAGCTGCACGCACGTCTGAAGGCCATCCGCCGCCGGCTCGCCCCCGACGAGGAGCACCGTATGGTGGTCGGCGACATCACGCTCGACCCCCTCGAGCAGCGTCTCTGGGTGGCCGGCGCGGAGGTCACCTTGTCTCGGCGTGAGTTCGCGATGCTCACCTCGTTGATGGAGAGCCGCGGCCACGTCGTCAGCCGGGGACGTCTCTACGCCGACGTCTGGGACGACGAGGTCGACATCCGCAGCAACGCTCTCGACGTCCACATGTCCCGTCTGCGCCACCATCTCGGTAGCTCCGAGCTCGTCACGATCACCACTTTGCGCGGTGTCGGGTACCGGCTCGAACCGACCAAGCGATGAGCATCTGGCGGCGGCTCGTCGGTGACCGCCCCATCGTCACCCGCCTCGTCGTCGCCGTGGCAGGAGCCATGACCGTCGTCCTCCTCTTCGCCGGAGGTTTCGTGTTCTGGCGGGTCGAATACGCGTTGAACCGACAGCTGAACCAAGACCTTGATGCCTACCGAGAGGTCGTCGAAGCAGCCGTGGCCACTGGAACCACCCCACCCTCCGACACACCGGGACAGAGCTACCAAATCTACGACCGGACCGGACGGGTGATCGGTGGGAACACGACAACACGACTGCTTGACCCCAACACCATCACCCGGGCGGCCACCGGGACACAGACTTATGAGGACGTCGGCCACCTCTATCCGCCGGCCGACCACCCGTACAGGGTCGTGACCGCTCGTGTGCAGACGTCGCGCGGCCAGTTGGTCGTCGCGTCCGCCATCAGCAAGAACAAGCACGATGAGGCACTTCGCGAGCTGCTCCTCCAGCTCTCGATTGCGGGCCTGGCCACGCTGGCAGCCGCGTCGCTGGTCGGGTACGGCACCGCCCGCGCCGCTCTCAACCCCGTGGAGAGGTACCGTCTCGCAGCCGAGAACGCAGGTGACGCACCCGAGCTACCTGTCGACGCTGGCAAGGACGACGAGATCACTCGTCTCGGACACACGTTCAACGCGCTCCTGGATCGCATCGCTCAGGCCAACAACCGAGAGCGACAGTTCCTCGCCGACGCCTCCCACGAGCTGCGGTCGCCACTGGCGGTGATGCGCACAGAGCTGGAGGTTGCCCTCCTGAGACCTCGTGGCGAAGAAGAGACAACAGCGGCGTTCCAGTCGCTGAGAGAACAGGTCGAACGACTCATCTCGCTGTCCAACGCACTGCTTGAGCTCGAAGAGCTCCGGGCCTCCGACACCCCGGCATTCGAACCTGTCGTCGTCGAGAAGCTCATCGCCGACGTTGCCGGTCGCTACTCGGCTCAGGCGGCCGACCACGAACGCCGTCTCGTCACGTCGCCAGCCCCGCACCTTGTCCTCGACGGTGACCAGCATTGGCTCGAACTGGCCCTCGGGAACCTGGTGGCGAACGCGCTGCGTTACGGCCAGGGCACCATCACCCTGTCCGCAACACAGGAGGGTGCCTTGACCCGGCTCACGGTCACCGACGAGGGGCCCGGGTTCCCCACAGAGTTCCTCAGCAAGGCCTTCGACCGGTTCTCCCGCGCCGAAAGCAGCCGCACCAGCAAGGGAACGGGTCTCGGCCTGGCCCTGGTCCAGGCAGTTGCCGAGGCGCATGCCGGCAGCGCCAGCATCACTGGCCCCAGCACCGTCACCCTCGATCTCCCCACGCACGCCCGAGACCGCAGAACCTGAGAGCACCAGGCTTTTGAGCATCCCGGCCGGCGAGGACTTTCGGCCCTCACCATCGCACCGTTACTACAGTGTGATGGCTGGCCCGGCCGTAGCGTAGGGACATCCGATCAGAGGAGAGCGCATGACGTCCCTGTCCGACCGCCCCAACACCGCGCTGCTCGTCATCGACGTCCAAAACGACGTGGTGGCCGGGGCGCACAACCGTGACGGCGTGATCGCCAACATCGCGACCCTCGTCGACAAGGCCAGAGCCGAGAGGGTGCCCGTCGTGTGGGTGCAGCATTCCCACGACGACAACATGCCCGAGGGCAGCGAGGGCTGGCAGTACGTTGCCGAGCTGACACGCGAAGAGTCCGAGCCGCTGGTTCACAAGCAGTACGGCGACTCGTTCGAAGCCACTGACCTCGAGGCCGTCCTTGCCGCGCGCAAGGTCGGGCACCTTGTCGTTGCCGGGGCGCAGACGGACGG
>JACCVA010000087.1 GCA_013698435.1 Nocardioidaceae bacterium
CTTGCGGTGGCGGTCGACGAGCCGGCCGTCGGGAGAGAAGTACAAGACCGTGTTGTAGATCGTTGATCCGTTCGGCTCACGCTCCTGGACCCCCACGACCAACCACACGCTGTGCTTCTCGGCGATCGTCGCCAGTCGATCAGCTGCCGGACCCGGGATGGTCACCGAGTTGTCCATGAGCATGGCGAACCATTCGTCGTCGCCGTCCCAGATGGGTCGGGTGTCAATCCAGATCGGCGTTCCGGGAACAAAGGCCTCGGGGAACACCACCAGTTGCGCCCTCTGTCGAGCGGCTCCTTCGGTGAGTTCCTCGACCCGGTCGATCGTGGCGTCGCGATTCATGAGGACATAGGTCGCCTGCACGGCAGCGATCGTGAGTACGCCCACGGGCACATTCCCTTCGACCAGAAGAACTTGACACACCGGAACGTGCCACACCGGAACGTGCCATCTGCGCCCTGACCATCCCGGGCCTGACTGTACATCCGCTCGTGCCCTGGGCCACAGGTTTTGGTGGGCTGTGCGCCTCGAAGACGGCGCCGTGTTGCCCTTGACAAACGAGCGCTCGTCGATCCAGGATGACTAATCATGTTAGGTACAACAAAGCGCGATAGGGCGGCCGAACGCCGTGAGACGACTCGTCGAGAGATCCTGGACGCCGCCTGGGCCATCGCGAGCGAAGTGGGCCTGGCGCAGGTCACACTGCGCGACATCGCTGCCCGGGTCGGGATGCGAGCGCCCTCGCTCTACACCCACGTGGACTCCAAGAACGCGATCTACGACGCGATGTTCGCGCAAGCGTGGACCGAGTGCCTCGAGGTCATGCGCGGCTTGGAGCAGAATCCCCCGAACGACCTGCGCGCCACCCTGCGCCTCTACGCGCGCACCTTCTTCGACTTCTCGGTCTCCAGCCTCGCCCGCCACCAGCTGATGAACCAGCGGACCGTTCCTGGCTTCGAGCCGAGCCCGGAGTCGTACGCACCGGCGGTCGAGGTCCTGGGGGCGCTCAGGCATCGCATGGCGACGTTCGGCGTCACCTCCGAGGCTGACGTCGACCTCTACGTCGCCATCGTCGGCGGACTGGTCGACGCCCAGCTGGCCAACGACCAGGGCGGCGAGCGCTGGCGGCGCCTGCTCGACCGCGCCGTCGACATGTACGTCCATGACCTCGATCAGCGGGCCGGGGCCACGTCACTGCACACCACGACAGAGGATGAAAGATGACCACTCAGGCACAACCCGCCTTCACCAAGCAGCACCCTCGCACGCCCGAGCTGGACCGCGAGACGGCAGCCCGGCTCGCCGCAACGGAGTACGAACGCGTCATCGCGCTGCTGGAGCAGCTGCATCCCGAGCAGTGGGCGGTGAGGACAGACTGTCCGGACTGGGACGTGCGCGCCATGGCGGGCCACATGCTCGGCATGGTCCAGATGGTGGCCACGAAGCGGAGTATGGCCCGTCAACAATTGGGCGCCGCCCGGCGCGCGAAGAAGTCAGGAGTGGCGCTCATCGACGTCCTGACCGCCTTGCAGGTCGACCAGAACGCCCACCTGACCGCGAACGAGATCATCGAGGACTTGCGTCGGCTCGCCCCCAGGGCGGCGCGCTCGCGGAGCAGGGCTCCAGGCTTCCTGCGCAGCAGGTCAATGCCGGACCAGGACGAGTTCTGGACCCTGGGTTACCTGTTCGACGTGATCTTGACGAGGGACCCCTTCATGCATCGCATCGACATCACCCGGGCCACGGGCCTCCCGATGGTCGCGACGACCGACCACGAAGGCGTCATCGTGGACGATGTCGTCCGAGAGTGGGCAGCCCGCCACGGTGCGGCCTACGACCTCGAGCTGACCGGGCCGGCAGGCGGCCACTGGCAGCGCGGGGGCGCGCCACGCCTGACGATGGATGCGTTCGAGTTCTGCCGCGCCCTGTCGGGCCGGGCCCCGGCAGACGGATGGTTGAGCACGCAGGTGCCCTTCTGACCCTTCGTCCGCGACCGTGGCGAGGGGGACGTTCACTGTCTTGACGGGCAAGTGGTCCTGCCCGGGGCTCGGTGTCTCGGTGCAGGTGAAGTCAGCCCGCGCGTCCACTCCGCCAGCGCGTGCATGAAGGCCGGGTGCTTGGGTACGACCACCAGAGCGGGCGGTGTCAGTACAGGAGCAGTTGGCAGGCAGCGCAGCTGAATCCCCCATACGGAGGAGGAGCGAATGACCGCCGATCCCGTCGCGGCGTTCCGCCATCAGGCGCTGCTCTACGACGACGTCGAGGACCTGCTGGCCACTGCCGTCCCGTTCATCGAGGAAGGCGTACGAGACGGTGACGCGGTCGTCGTGAATGCGCCCGAGACGACGTGGACCGCGATCTCGGCTCAGCTGAGTTCTCCGGAGGCGGTGGTCTACGCCCCGATCGGCGACCGCTACCACCACCCGCAGCAGGCGCTGTGGGGACTGCGGCAGCTGGTTGACGAGGAGCGCACCGGGCGGACCGGACGGATGCGGGCGTTCGGGGAGATCGGGTTCGACGAGGACGGTCTCGATGC
>JACCVA010000095.1 GCA_013698435.1 Nocardioidaceae bacterium
AGCACCTGGCCGGCACGGGAGTCGTCCACATGGACCTGCGCGACGACAACGTGCTGATCAGCGACGCCGGCCAGGTGTGGTTCGTCGACTGGAACTGGCCGGTGGTCGGCCCGCCGTGGGTCGACCCGGTGTGCATCCTGCTGTCGGCGCGAGGCGACGGCCTCGACGTGGAGTCGCTGATCGCCGAGCACCCGGTGTTTCGAGGCGTGCCACCGCGGGCGGTCGACTGCCTGCTCGCCGTGCTGTGGTCGTTCTGGGGTGCCGCCCAGCACGAGTCGGTGCCGGCCGGCTCACCGCACCTACGAGACCACCAGCGGTGGTACTGCGACGTGACCGGTGGCTGGCTGGCCGAGCGGCTCGCCGCCGCCCCCTCTTCCCGATTCGTCCGACCAGCCGAAGACAACCCGTGCGCGAGCCAGTCGGACGAATCCGATGGGTGAGGCGCGGCTGGCGGGCATCCGCACGGCGTACGCCGAGATGCCCCCCGCGGTCAAGGAGTTCGTCGAGACCGCGCTGGGCTCGCCGGTGGTGAAGGTGACGGCACGGACCGGTGGCATGTCACCGGCGGTGGCGAGCAGCCTGCGTGCTGCGAACGGCCGCACGGCGTTCATCAAGGCGATCGGCTCCGATGTGCACCCGGACACGCCCTCGCAATTTCGCCACGAGGTCGCCGTGCTGCGGGCGCTGCCCCCAGTGCCGTACCGGGCGAGCCTGCTGTCGGTCTACGACGACGGTGACTGGGTGGCGCTACTCCTCGACGACGTCGATGGCAGGCACCCCGACTGGCAGTCAGCGGCCGACCGGGACGCCGTGTTCGCGGTCGTGCAGCAGCAGACGGCGGAGCTGACACCGCCGATAGCGGGGCTCCCGAACGTCTCCAGCCGTGAGGGCATCGAGAAGTACCTCCGTCACGCCTCGAGTGCCGGTGAGGCGGAGCTGGCGGTGCTGCCCGGATGGGCGCGGCGCGACCTGCCAGCGCTCCTCGACCTGGTGCGGGGATGCCTGACGCACCAACGCGATGAGTCGTTCTGCCACTGGGACATCCGGCACGACAACATCCTGCTCGCCGGCGACGGTCAGCCGCTGCTGCTCGACTGGGGCATGTCTCGTCGCGGTCCGCGCTGGGGCGACAGCATGTGCTTCGGCCTGGAGTGGGTCGAGTCAGCCGTGTTCGACGACATCGTGGGGCACCTTGGCCTCTCGGACACGGAGCAGGCCGACGTCACCGGGTTTGTGGCGGGTCTCGGGCTGTACAGCCTGATGATGTCGACGCAACCGACCCATCCCAGCCTCCCGCACCTGCCGCAGTTCCGCCGCGCCCTCGGCGAGCGCTGCTGTGCCGGCGTACGTCGGCGTATCGACCTCGGACTCACCTGACCCCCCTTCCCGATTCGTCCGACCTGGAGCGGAGAGTTCGAGCGCGGCCCAGCAGGACGAATCGGGAAGCTGCGCCGCGAAAGATCAGGAATCGAGAAGCGCGCAGTCCCGAGCCGCAGCTAGCGTGACCGCCATGGACATCAACATTCACGTACCGCCACAGACCGACGAGTCCTACTACGTCGGCTTCGAGACCGAAGGCCAGCACATCGGGCTGGTGCCGGGCGGTGGACCGCAGGGCATGACCTCACCGGTGGCCTACTGGCACGTGCCGGACATCGAGGCGAAGCTGGCCGAGGTGACCGCCGCGGGTGCCACGGTGAAGGAGCCCGCGCACGACGTCGGTGGCGGTCGTCTGGTGGCGACCGTCACCGACCCCGATGGCAACGTCCTCGGGCTGCTTCAGGATCGATGAGCGTCGACCCCCGCTCCCGCGCCCAGCGTCGTCGCGACACCGAGCATCGGCTCGCCCACGACATCGATGTCTGGGTGGCCAGTGCCTCTGCGGACGGTGCGCCGTACCTGGTGCCGCTGTCCTTCGATTGGAACGGCGAGGCGCTGCTGGTGGCCACGCCGACGGACAGCCCGACCGGCAGGAACTTGGCCGCCACCCGAGCCGTTCGGCTGGGGCTGGGCCACACCCGCGACGTGTCCATGATCGACGGCGAAGTCG
>JACCVA010000099.1 GCA_013698435.1 Nocardioidaceae bacterium
GTTGCCCCGCAACAGCGGCGCAGCAGGGCGTGGTCGCTGGCGTCGGCGTCGGCCGTCCATCGCCGAGACGGCAGCAGCTCGGCTACGGACTCACCCATGCCGAAGACCCGGCAGGGCTCACCACGCAGCGCAGCCGCGAACGCCTCCGACGTCGTGAGGAATCCCTGCACGGGCACGCGTTCGTCGGCGTTTCGCTGGGCATCGTTTCGCGACGCTGCGGTGGTCGTCATCGGCGCACCGACTGGGGGACCTTCGCGAATGCGCCGGCGAAGCGGGAGTGCGGGGCGAGCGCCGCGACGCGCCAGGCGTCGTCGAGCGTGTCGACGTCGTCGAGGCTGTGCACGACCGCGACACGGGCACCGGCGGCCTCGAGGGCGGCGTGCGTGAGTGCGCACGTATCGTCCTGCGACATTGTCACGTCGAGCAGGCCGTCGACGTACCCCGCGGTGCGGGTGGCAAGGCCCCACCAGCCGCCGTCCGTCGCCGGCCCGAGGGCTGCTTCGAGGCCCCGGGGGCCACCGGAGACGACGTCGCCCAACCGGTGGAGGTCGTCGGGGGTCAGCTGCGGGGTGTCCATGCCGACCTGGACGAGCGGCGCGGTCGCGCCGAAGATGGCGGCGGCGTCGTGGTGTGCGTGCACCAGGCGGGCGGCGAACGAGTCGCCCCGTTGCGCGACCAGCCGCCACCGAGTGAGCCGGGCGGCGATCTCGTCGCCGCGGGCGGCGCCGGCCAGATCACCGGTCAGCGCAACGATGCGGGCTTCGGGCCCGGCCGTCTGCTCGCAGGCGTCAAGGGTGTCGAGCAGCGCGGCGGCGGCGAGGTCGGCGGCGGCCGCGTCGCCGATGGTGGCGGCGAGACGCGTCTTGGCGAGGCCGGCGACCGGCGCCTTGGCGACCAGCAGCAGCCGGGTAGCGCTACCTGCGGCAGTCACGTGAGGACTCGGGCGACGTCACGGGCCGTACGAAGCGTCCCTCGAACCGACCCCGACACCTTCGACCGGGTTCCGTCCGCGCGGGGGACGTAGCTGATGTCGTGCTCGGTGAACACCCATCCGGCCGTCTGCGCCTTGACCAGCAGCTCGACCGGGTAGCCGAAGCGGCGGTCGTTTACGCCGAGGTCGAGCAGGTCTTGGCGGCGGCACACTCGCATGGGGGCGATGTCGCGCACCGGCAGCCCGGTACGCCGACGCAGCCAACTGAGCACGACCATGTTGCCGGCCTTGGCGTGCCACGGCAGCACTCCGCGAACGGTCGGGCGACGTCGTCCGACAGCCATGGTGGCGCGACCCGCCTCGACGTCGTCCAGCATCGGGAGCAGGTCGGCGGGGTCCATCGAGCCGTCGCCGTCCATCACCGCCACCAGGTCGGCGGTGCTGGCGAGCACCCCGGCGTGCACCGCGGCGCCGTACCCGGCGGCGGACTCGTGCACCACGGTGGCGCCGAGCTCACGGGCCACGTCGGCGGTCGCGTCGCGCGAGCCGTTGTCGACGACGATGACCCGAACGTCAGCAGGCATCCGGCACAGTAGCTGCGGAAGCGCGGGTGCCTCGTCACGACACGGCAGCACGACGTCACAGCGGGTCATGTTCATACGGTAGGGACAAGGACCCCCCGAAACCGGTACTTCAGGCTTACAAGTTTGTGACGGCGCGCAAACGCCAACCCCCGATTGACGGCTCACGCCGGTCGCGGCCGGTCAGAGGTTCAGCGTGTCACGCAGCAGGCTGTAGCCCACGAACGCGACGATGTCGATCAGCGTATGGGCGACGATCAAGGGCAGCACCCGGCCCTTGCGCTGGTAGAAGTAGCCGAAGACCAGTCCCATCACCGCGTTCCCCATGAATGCTCCGAACCCCTGGTAGAGGTGGTAGCTGCCGCGCAGCAAGGCGCTGGCGGCGAGCGTCGGCCACGCACCGACGCCGAGCTCGCGCAGCCGCGTCATCAGGTAGCCGACCACCACGACTTCCTCGAGCACGGCGTTCTGGGCGGCCGCGAGCACGAGCACCGGGATCGTCCACCAGTGGTCCGTCAGCCCGCTGGCGACGATCGTGGCGTTGATGCCGAGCTCCTTCGCCAGGTAGTAGAAGCCGAGACCGGGGACGCCGATGAGGGCTGCCAGCCCGGCGCCGTAGCCGAAGTCGCTGAGAGCGGTACGCCGACGCGGGATGTCGAGACCGAGCCGCCGGGTCGCGGAGGCACCGCCGCCGCTGAGCAGGTAGAGCGCGAGCGCGACCGGGACCACCGCGAAGGCGATGCCGACCAGCTGGTAGCTGAGGTCGAGCAGTGGCCGCGGCGTGAAGCTGGGGTTGAGGGTTGCGGTCTGCGACGACAGCCGGCCTGGAGCGGTGAGCTTGGCGACCAGGCTGATGACGGAGTAGACGGCCGACTGCCCGAGCGACAGACCAAGGACGATGACGATCTCCCACCGCAGCCGGCGGGCACGCTGCTCGGGCAGGAACCCGTCGTCGACCCTCACCCGCTCAGTCTGCCTGCTCTAGTCTCCTGACATGAGCGAGCCCAGGGTGCCGACAGTCCCGGCCGGCCACGAGGACCCGACCCGGCCGGCGCCCGAACGGCAGGGGCGCATCGTGGTCGTTACCTACAACCCGATCGCCGCCGCGATAGTCGCGATCGCCGAACAGGCGGGTCGCCCGACGACGGTCCTGGACCACCGCGACGCTGAGGGCAGCGACCCCGGCGCCGCGGCCACCGACCCCGCTGTCTGGCTCAGCCGCAACCCGCTCGGTCCCGACGATGCCCTGGTCTTCTGCGACCACGACGCACCACAGACGCTCGAGCTGCTGCGGTCCGCGCTTCGCGGCCGCACCGGTTACGTCGCGATGATGGGGAGCCGGCGCCGAGCCGAGAGCGTGGTCACGACATTGCAGCAGGAGAGCTTCTCCGAGGAGGCCTTACGGCGGTTGCACGTCCCGGCCGGTCTCGACATCGGCGGCAAGGCGCCGGGCGAGATCGCGCTGTCCGTCGTCGCCGAGATCGTCGCCAGCGCGTACGGGCGCTCGGGTGCCCCCATGCGCGACGACCTCGGCTGACGCCGA
>JACCVA010000103.1 GCA_013698435.1 Nocardioidaceae bacterium
GATGAAAGATCGAGGCTAGCCGCTGCTGTGATCCGCCAACTCCTCGAACTCCTCGACGTTGTCCAGCTCGGTGCCCATCGCGATGTTCGTGACCTTCTCCAAGATCACCTCGACGACGACCGGGACCCTGAACTCCTCCATCATCGCCAGCGCCTTCTCCAGTGACGGCACCAGCTCGTCGGGGTCTCGTACGCGCAACGCCTTGCAACCCAGCCCCTCGGCGACCTTGACGTGGTCCACCCCGTACCCGTCGAGCTCAGGAGCGTTGATGTTGTCGAACGCGAGCTGCACGCAGTAGTCCATCTCGAAGTTCCGCTGCGCTTGGCGGATCAGACCGAGGTAGGTGTTGTTGACGACGATCTGGATGTACGGCAGCTTGAACTGCGCTCCGCAGGCGAGCTGCTCGACGAGGAACTGGAAGTCGTAGTCGCCGGACAGCCCGACGACGGTGGCCGCGGGGTCGGCGACGCAGACGCCCAGCGCAGCCGGCACGGTCCACCCGAGCGGGCCGGCTTGGCCGGCGTCGATCCAGCCGCGCGGCTTGTAGACGTGCAGGAACTGCGCGCCGGCGATCTGGGACAGGCCGATGTTGCTCACGTAGCGGGTGTTCTGACCGAACACCTTGTTCATCTCCTGGTAGACGCGCTGCGGCTTGATCGGGACGTCGGGGAAGTCGGTGCGTCTGTGCATCGTCTGCTTGCGTTGCGCGCACTCGGCGACCCACTCCGTACGGTTGCGCAGGTCGCCGGCGTCGCGGCGTTCGCGCGCCACCTCGACGAGCCGCTCCAGCGCGACCTTCGCATCGGAGACGATCGCGTAGTCGGGCGGGAAGATCTTGCCGATCTGGGTGGGGTCGACGTCGACGTGCACGAACGTCCGCCCTTCGCGGTACGTGTCCAGGCCGCCGGTGTGGCGGTTGGCCCACCGGTTGCCGATGCCCATGACGAAGTCGGAGGCGAGCAGCGTCGCGTTCCCGTAGCGGTGAGCGGTCTGGATGCCGGCCATGCCCGCCATCAGCTCGTGGTCGTCCGGGATCGTGCCCCATCCCATCAGCGTCGGGATCACCGGGACGTTCAGGATCTCGGCCAGCTCGATCAGCAGGTCGGCCGCGTCGGCACTTACGACGCCGCCGCCCGCGATCAGCACCGGGCGCTGGGCGCTCTGGAGCATGTCGAGCGCGCGCGCGACCTGCTCGCGGGTCGCGGCTGGGTTGGCGACCGGGAGAGGTTCGTAGGAGTCGATGTCGAACTCGATCTCGCCCAGCTGCACATCGAGCGGCAGGTCGAGCAGCACCGGACCCGGCCGTCCCGATCGCATCAGCTGGAACGCCCGCTGGAAGACGCCGGGGACCTGCGCCGACTCCAGCACGGTCTCTGCCCACTTGGTGACCGGCGCCGCGATCAATGCGATGTCGACCGCCTGGAAGTCCTCCTTCGTCAGCTTGGCGACCGGTGCCTGCCCGGAGACGACCAGCAGCGGGACCGAGTCGCCCCACGCCGAGTAGAGGCCGGTGATCGTGTCGGTGGCACCGGGGCCGCTGGTGACCAGGCAGAGTCCGATGTTGCCCGGCGTGGCACGGCTGTAACCCTCGGCCATGTGCACAGCGGCTTCGACGTGCCTGCCGAGGTAGTGGGTGATCGTCTCGCGCTCGAGCATTGCCGAGTACATCGGGTTGATCGCCGCGCCGGGTACCCCGAACGCGCAGCGGATGCCTTCCCGCTCGAGGATCAGGACGGCGGCGTCGATCGCACGCATGGTTGTCATCTGGCTCAGCTCCCCGTCGGTGCGGTCGATGTGTCTTTCGGCTGTCGACCCGACAGCTGCTCCACGAGCAGCAGCAAGGCGCTGTGGTCGAGGTCGCCGTGGCCCTTGGCCCGCAGCGACCCCATCAGCTGCGCAGCGTGCGCACCGAGTGGGATCGCGGCTCCGACGTCCCGGGCGGACGTCGTCACGATGCCGAGGTCCTTGTGGTGCAGGTCGACGCGAAATCCCGGGTCGAAGTTACGGGCGAGCATGCCGGCCGCCTTGGTCTCCAGCACCTTGCTTCCGGCGAGACCTCCGCCGAGCACCTCCAGGGCGGCTGCGGTGTCGACGTCGTGGGCCTCGAGGAAGACGATGGCCTCGGCCAGCAGCGCGAGGTGTCCGGCGACGATCAGCTGGTTGGCGGCCTTGACGGTCTGGCCCGACCCGGCCGGACCTACATGGACGACGGTGCTGCCCATCGCCTCGAGCAGCGGACGTGCGCGCTCGACGTCGCCGTCGTCGCCGCCGACCATGATGGACAGCTTGGCCTCGACGGCGCCGGCCTGGCCGCCGCTGACCGGAGCGTCGACGACGGCGATCCCCGCCTTAGCACCGGCGGCGGCGAGCTGCTGGCCGACGTCGGGCCGGATCGAGGAGCAGTCGAGGTGCAGGCTTCCGGACCTGGCGTTGGCGTAGATGCCGTCGTCGCCGTACGCGACCCCCTCGACGTCCGGGCTGTCGGGAAGCATGGTGATGACGACCTCGGCCTCGGCAACCGCGTCGGCCACGGAGTCGGCCCGCTTGCCTCCGTGGTCGACGTGCCGATCGAGGGACTCGCTGCTGCGGTTGACCCCGATGACGTCGTGCCCGGCGTCGACGAGGTGGGCGGCCATCGGCTCGCCCATGATGCCGAGTCCGATGAACGCGATGCTCGTCATGGCTCTCCTTGTTGTGCGTGGTGGGCGGCTCTCGAGAGCCGCTCCTCAGGTGATTGCCCGCAGATTTGCGGGCAACCAGGACAGGCTGGCCTCGGTCGTCTCACTCGGTTGGTACTCCAGGCCGACCCAGCCGGTGTAACCGGCTGCTTGCAGGTCGCGCAGCCACCGGTCGACAGGCAGCTCACCTGTGCCCGGTTCGTGGCGTCCGGGGGAGTCGGCGATCTGGACGTGTCCGATCCGCGGGAGGTGACGCTCCAGCACCGCGTCGACGTCGTCCCCGTTTACCGACAGGTGGTAGAGGTCGGCGAGCAGACGGAGGTTGTCGACGCCGGAGTCGGACTGCACCCGGTCGATGACCGCGATAGCGTCGTCTGCGGTCTTCAGCGGATACTCCGCCGTACCGCTGACCGGCTCCAGCAGGACGACGGCATCGATAGCGGCGGCGGCCTCGGCGGCGGCCGCCAGGTTCGTCGCCGCGAGCTCGTCCTGCTCCGCCGGATCTGCACCCTCGACCCGGTTGCCGTACAGCGCGTTGAAGCCGATCGTGCCGAGCCGGCCGCCGATCTCCACGGCGGTCCCGACGCTGTCGGAGAACTCCGACTCGCGGCCGGGCCATGAGAGCAGGCCGCGGTCCCCGCCCGGCATGTCGCCCGCTGCGAAGTTGAGGGCGACGAGTCGTACGCCGGCGTCCTCGACCGCGGCGACGAAGTCGTCGCTCTCGCCGCTCGTGGGCGTCGCCGTGGCGAACGGCCACCAGAACTCGACCGCGTCGAAACCGGCGGCCTTCGCCGCCCGCGGTCGCTCGAGCAGGGGGAGCTCGGTGAAGAGGATCGAGCAGTTCACGACGAACCGCAGACTGTGGGCCACGCAACCTCCACCATTCGGAAGAGAACCTCTGTCTTTTGAAACTATGGTGGCGCTGGTTTCGGCCTGTCAAGGCTTGCAAGTATGTTCCGGATGGTGGAAGCAGAACGCGCGGGAGGCGTGTAATGGCCGTCAACGATATTGGTGGCAGCGGAGTCCAGTCGGTTGATCGCGCGCTGCGCATCCTCAAGCTGCTCGCCGATGCGGGCGGTTCGATGCGGCTCGCCGATCTGGAGACCGCGACCGGACTCCCGCTGCCCACGGTCCACCGTCTGGTCGGCGCGCTCGTCCACAACGGTTATGTCGGCCGCGACTCTGCGCGCAGGTACGTTCTCGGACCCGGGCTGATCAGGCTCGGCGAGATCGCCGCTCGCTCGGTCGGGTCGTACGCGATCCCGCACCTGGCGACCCTGGTCGCCGACATCGGTGAGACCGCCAACATGGCTCTTCTCGAAGGCGACGAGGTCGTGTACGTTGCCCAGGTCCCGTCCAGCCACTCCATGCGGATGTTCACCGAGGTAGGCCGGCGAGTACCGGTGCACTGCACCGGCGTCGGGAAGGCGCTGCTCGCCCAGATGACCGACGAGGAGGTGCTGAAGCTCCTCGACCGGACCGGGATGCAAGCACAGACCCCGCGCACCATCACCGAGCCCGATGCGATGTTGAGCGAGCTGAGCGAGGTTCGGGAACAGGGCTGGGCGATGGATTCAGGGGAGCAGGAGCTCGGGGTGAGGTGCATCGCGGTGCCGGTGCTCGGTGCTCCGACGATGGCCGCCGTCTCGGTCTCTGGACCGTCGGGGCGCATCATGGCCAGCAGGGTGACCGAGATTGCGCCGGTGATGCAGCGCGTCGCCCTGGGTCTCTCGCGCGACCTGGTCGGCATCTCTTCCTGAAGGCCAGGTACTCCAGTCGGGTGTGAGCCTTGACACATCACTTCGTAAGGGTGGATCGTTCTGCGAAAGAAAGCCTCCGTGATGTGGAAGGCGGCCGATGAGCGCACAACTCGTAGACGTTGACCACCAGGCGGGCGTCGTCACCGACGAACTCGCCGAGGAACTCCGACGCCGGCTCACACCCGATCGGATCATCACCGATGAGACCCGGTTGCGCACCTTCGAGTGCGACGCCATCACGGGCTACCGCGTGGTGCCGGCGCTGGTGGCGTTCCCCGAGACGACCGAAGAGGTCGCGGCGGTTGTCGGCGTCTGCGCCCGTGAGCACATCCCGTACGTCGCCCGGGGAGCGGGCACTGGACTTTCCGGCGGTGCACTGCCGGTCGCGGAGGGGATCGTGATCAGCCTGGCCCGGATGCGCAAGGTTCTCCCCCCCGACGTCGACAATCAGCGGATGACCGTCGAGCCCGGGGTGACGAACGCCGACATCAGCAAGGCGGTCGCCGCGCACGACCTGTACTTCGCACCCGACCCCTCCAGCCAGATCGTCTGCACCATCGGCGGCAACATCGCCGAGAACTCCGGGGGAGCGCACTGCCTGAAGTACGGGTTCACCACCAACCATGTGTACGCGATGACGCTGGTGCTCCCCGACGCGAGCGTCGTGACCGTCGGTGGTGACGGGATCGAGCAGTGTGGGCCAGACCTGCGCGGCGCCGTGATCGGGTCCGAGGGCACGTTGGCGATCGCGACGTCGATCACCGTTCGTCTGCTGCGAAAGCCCGAGGACGTCCAGACGATGGTCGCCGACTTCCCCAGTGCGGCCCAGGCGGGCGAGGCGGTCAGTGGCATCATCGCGGCCGGTATCGTCCCAGCGGCGGTCGAGATGCTCGACGAGCTGGCCATCGAGGCGTGTGAGGCGGCGGTGCACGCGGGTTACTCGCTCGACACCGCGGCCGCGCTCGTGGTGGAGATCGACGGCCCGGCCGCCCAGTGCGAGGAGGACTTCGACCGCGTCCAGGAGATCTGCCAGGAGGCCGGCTCGACGCACGTGCGGGTCGCTGCCGACGCCGGCGAACGGATGCTGATCTGGAAGGGACGCAAGGCGGCGTTCGCCGCGATGGGTCGGATCAGTCCCGACTACTTCGTCCAGGACGGCGTGATCCCGCGCACCAAGCTCGGCGAGGTCCTGGCAAGGATGGAGGAGATGGCTTCGGAGGCCGGCCTCCGTGTCGCCAACGTCTTCCACGCCGGCGACGGCAACCTGCATCCGCTTGTGCTCTACAACGCGGCGACGGAGGGGGAGTCCGAACGCGGTGAAGAGCTGTCGACGGCGATTGCGGAGCTCTGCGTCGAGATGGGCGGCTCGATCACCGGAGAGCACGGGGTCGGCACGGACAAGGCGTGCTCGATGCCGAAAATGTTCTCCGAGGACGATCTCGAGGTGATGAAGCGGCTGCGCGCGGCGTTCGACCCGACGGGCATCTCCAACCCGGGAAAGATCTTCCCCACGCCCCGCCTGTGCGGCGAGAAGCCCGGCCCGTACCGAGAGCATCCGCTCGAGGCATCGGGCCAGATCGAGCGGATGTGACGCCGATGAGCGAGGTGACGACACAGCAGCGCACGCCAGCGGTGTCTGCCGGCCGTGAGAAGCGGCCGTCGTCGACGAGCGAGGCGGCCGAGCTGCTGCGCGCGACCCAGGGGAGCGTGCTCCTGCGAGGAGGGGCGACGAAGCTCGACTGGGCCGGACGGGTCGACGAGCCGGACCTGCTGATCGACACGAGCGACCTCGCGGGCGTCCTCACCCACAACCCAGCCGACATGACGGCTTCGGTTGGAGGCGGGACGAGACTCACCGAGCTGCAGCGGCACCTCAAGGGCGACGGCCAGTGGTTGGCGCTGGACCCGCCGACCGCCGAGACGGGTGCCACGGTCGCGGGCCTGCTCGCGGCGGGCGACTCAGGGCCGTCCCGGCTGCGCTACGGAGGCATTCGCGACCTCGTCATCGGCGTCACCCTGATCCTGGCCGACGGCACGGTGGCTCGTGCAGGCGGTCACGTGATCAAGAACGTCGCCGGCTATGACCTCGCCAAGCTCGTGCACGGGTCGCTGGGCAGCCTCGCGATGATCGCCGAGGTCGTCGTACGCCTGCACCCGCGGCCATCTGGCGCCCTCACTATCACCGGTACGGCCGATGCGGACCAAGCCACCGCGGCGGCCGTCGCGATCGCAGCCGGCCCGTTCGAGCCGTCAGCTGTGGAATGGATCAGCCAGTCCGGCTCCGGAACGCTCCTGGTCAAGACCGAAGGTGCCGCGGGCTACCTCGACAGCTCCCGCTCTCAGCTGACCTCGATGCTCGACGGGCTCGGCGTCACCACCCGTCAGCTGTCCGATGAGGACGCCGAGACCTCCTGGCAGGAGCATGCCGCCGCCGTTCGAGGCGAGGAGCAAGAGACGGTCGTACGCATCTGCACCCTGCCCACCAGGCTCGGCGGTCTCACCTCCGACGCCCTCGACATCGCCGCCGCCGCCGACGTCGAGGCCCGCCTGATCTCCAGCGTGTCGTTGGGGATGCACACCGTCCGGATCCGTGGCGGCGATGCCCAGGGCCATGCGACGGCGTTCACCGAGCTGCGCGAACGCGCACTCGCCCAAGGAGCCAGCGTCCTGCTGCGCAGCCGCTCCTTCGAGGTCGACGAGCTCGTCGACGCGCTGGGCCCACCGCCGTCGACGGTCGAGCTGCTCAAGCGGATCAAGACGCAGTTCGACCCGGCGGGGCGGTTCGCGCCGCAACGCTTCCACCCCTGGTACTGAGCGGCGCCGATCCGCCACCACCGAACGCACCATCGCCCACGAACGGGAGAACAGATGCCGCAGGAGACAGCCCGTCGATCCGAGGACACGGGCCGAGGAGATACCGATGGAGGCGACGACTCTGGTGCCATGACGGCGGGCATGCAGGCCGAGCAGGGCCCGGTCGCTGGTGTCTTCGACCTGTTGCACCCACCGAGTGGTGAGCTCATAGACGACTGCGTGCACTGCGGGTTCTGCCTCCCGACGTGCCCCACCTATCTCCTGGAGGGCATCGAGACGAACTCCCCGCGCGGTCGCATCTACCTGATGAAGGCAGGCAAGGCCGGCGAGGTGGAGATGGACGAGGAGTTCGTCGGTAACTTCGACGCCTGCCTCGGTTGCATGGCGTGTGTGACAGCCTGTCCGTCCGGCGTGAAGTACGACCAGCTGATCGAGGCGGTGCGGCCTCAGATCGAGCGCAACTGGGAGCGTACGCGCGCCGACAAGCTGTTCAGGACGATGATCTTCAGCCTTTTCCCCTACCCCTCGCGGCTGCGGGCGGCGGCATTCTTCGGCACCCTGTACCAGCGGCTGGGGCTCCACCGCCTGCTTGATGCCACCGGGCTGCTCGAACGTCTTCCGGCTCGGCTCCGCGCCATGGAGGCCCTTCTCCCAGACCTGTCGATGCGCAGCGTTGTCGCCCGTCAACCGGCGTTCACACCGGCGGTCGGGCCGTCGCGTCGTCGTGTCGGGATCTTGTCCGGATGTGTGCAGCGCGTCTTCTTCGGTGACGTCAACGCCGCAGCGACGCGGGTGCTCGCGGCGGAGGGTTGCGACGTGGTCGCGCCGAGGAGCCAGCAGTGCTGCGGGGCATTGTCCAGCCATGCGGGACGCGAACCCGAGGCGATTGCGCGAGCCAGGAACCTGATCGACGCCTTCGAGTCCGTTGAGGTGGACACGGTCGTGGTGACCGTCGCCGGGTGCGGCTCGTCGATGAAGGAGTACGGGGTGCTGCTCCGCGACGACCCGGACTATGCGGACCGGGCAGCGGATTTCTCGGCCAAGGTGCGTGACATCTCCGAGCTCTTGGACGAGCTGGGCTCGGTCGCACCACGTCATCCCGTCCCGGGTCGGGTCGCGTACCACGACGCCTGTCACCTCGGCCACGCCCAGGGCATCACCGCTCAACCCCGGGCGGTCCTGGCGACGATCCCAGAGCTCAGGGTGCTCGACATCCCCGAGGCTGAGATCTGCTGCGGCTCGGCAGGCATCTACAACCTCGTCCAGCCCGAGCCGGCTGAGCGGCTCGGTCGGCGCAAGGTTGAGCACATCGAGGAGACCAGGCCCGATGCCGTCGTGACCTCCAACGCGGGCTGCCTGCTGCAGATCCGTCGCTACCTCGACGCCGGGGTACCACTGTTCCATCCCGTCCAGCTGCTCGACGCGTCGATTCGCGGGACCGACCTCTCCCTGATCAGCGCAGACCAAAACCCATCGTCGACTACGTAGGAGACCACTGATGTACGAGCAGATCTTGACCCGGTGGGGAACTCACTCGCCCTGTCAACGATATTCGCGGTCCTACCGCTGTTGACCATCTTCCTGCTGCTTGGAGTGTTGAAGGTCAAGGCCCAGTGGGCCGGACTCGCCTCGCTCTGTGTCGCCCTGATCGTGGCGGTGTTCGTCTACTCGATGCCGGTCGGTCAGGCGTTGAGCACCGCAGGTGAAGGTGCGACGTTCGGGATCTTCCCGATCATGTGGATCGTCGTGAACGCGATCTGGATCTACTCGATGACCGTGGAGTCGGGCCACTTCGACGTCCTTCGACGATCCTTCGGCACGGTCTCGAGCGACCAGCGGGTCCAGGCGATTATCATCGCGTTCTGCTTCGGTGCACTGATGGAGGCACTGGCGGGCTTCGGGACACCGGTGGCGATCAGCGCGGTGATGCTGATCGCGCTCGGCTTCACGCCGATCAAGGCCGCCACGGTGGCCTTGGTCGCCAACACCGCGCCGGTCGCCTTCGGTGCCATCGCGGTGCCGATCACGACCTTGGCCGAAGTCAGCGGGCTCCCGGTCGATGAGCTGGCCGGCACCGTCGGCCGCCAGACCCCGGTGCTCGCGCTCGTCGTCCCCCTCATCCTCGTGTTCATGGTCGACGGTCGGCGTGGTCTCAAGCAGACCTGGCCGGCTGCGGTGGTGTGCGGCGTCGTGTTCGCCGTCGCGCAGTTCATCTCGTCCAACTACCTGTCCGTCGAGCTGACCGACATCATCGCCTCCCTCGCCGCGGCCGCATCGGTCGTCGTGCTGCTACGTGTCTGGCAGCCCAGCGAGGAGTTGACCGTCGAGCTCCTGAACGAGCACGAGATGCAGAGCCGGATCAGCGGCGCCAGCGCATCTGCCCACGCCGTCGAGACCGGGTCCAAGAAGCGCACCGTGTCGAGCGGAGCATCCCAGCACGAAGCTGACGCCGTGCCCGATGCGACAGGCGACCGCGGGGCAGCGGGGCCGGACCGATCCGGTGCGGGCAGCCCCGACCGGGCTCCACGCGACAAAGGCACCGAGGTGCTCAGGGCCTACGCGCCGTACCTGATCATCATCGCGGTGTTCTCGCTGGCCCAGGTAGCCGTCGTCAAGGACGCCCTTGCCAAGGGCACAACGCTTTTCGACTGGCCCGGCCTGAACATCGTCACGCCCACCGGTGACCCGCCCGCGGCGGCAACTTTCACCTTCAACTGGCTGCCTGCGGCCGGCACCCTCCTGCTCCTCTCCGGGTTGATCACCATGGTGGTGCTCTCGCTGACTCCCGCTGCTGCCTTGCGTGCCTATGGCAAGACGCTAAACCAGCTCAAGTGGGCGATCTTCACCGTGGCCGCAGTCCTCGCGCTCGCGTACGTGATGAACTTCTCCGGACAGACCATCACCATCGGGAGCTGGATGGCCGGATCTGGTGACGCCTTCGCGTTCCTGGCGCCTGTCCTCGGTTGGCTCGGTGTGGCCGTCACCGGTTCGGACACGTCGTCCAATGCACTGTTCGGGACGCTGCAGGTCGCCGCCGCCAAGAATGCGGGCCTCGACGAGGTCTTGATGGCCGCTGCCAACAGCTCTGGCGGTGTCCTGGGCAAGATGATCTCGCCACAGAACCTGGCCATCGCCGCAGCGGCCACGGGGATGGCAGGTGAGGAAGGCGAGCTGTTCCGCAAGGTCGTGGGGTGGAGCCTGGGATTGTTGTTACTGATGTGCATCCTGGTCTTCTTGCAGTCCACCCCCGTCTTGTCGTGGATGCTGTTGTGAGGAAAGCCCGGCGCCCCCGCGTCGTGGTGGCTCCGGACAAGTTCAAGGGCAGTCTCACAGCCGTCGAGGCGGCCGAGGCCATCGCCGAGGGGCTGACGGCGGGTTGCCCAGAGATCGACGTGGTCGTGCTGCCGGTGGCCGACGGCGGTGACGGCACCGTCCAGGCGGCGATCGCGGCCGGCTACCGGGCAAGCACGATCACGGTGCGCGGCCCGACCGGAGAGCCGGTGCAGGCAGACATCGCGATCAAGGGTGAGACAGCCGTTCTGGAGCTGGCCGAGGCATCGGGGCTCTCCCGGCTGCCCGGCGGCCGGCCGGCAGCCTTGACGGCATCGACGTACGGCACGGGCGAGCTGGTACGCCACGCGCTGGACGTCGGTGCCCGGCGTATCGTGCTCGGGATCGGCGGCAGCGCGACCACCGACGGTGGCGCGGGAATGGTCCAGGCGCTCGGCGCCCGTTTCCTCGATGCGGACGGTCGCGAGCTCGTCCCGGGCGGTGCCGCTCTCCTCGACCTGGATCACATCGACGACACAGGACTCGATCCGCGCCTGAAGGAGGTCGACGTCGTACTGGCGAGTGACGTCGACAACCCGCTGATCGGTGACCGTGGGGCGGCGACCGTCTTCGGCCCGCAGAAGGGCGCCTCGGCTGATGACGTCGAGCTGCTCGAGACGGCGCTCACCCGCTACTGCGACGTGGTGCAACGGGACATCGGTGCGCGGATCGACGCGATCCCGGGCGGCGGTGCCGCCGGAGGCGCAGGTGCTGGCGCGATGGCCTTCCTCGGGGCGCGGTCGACGTCCGGGATTGGGCTGGTCCTGGACGTCATCGGCTTCGCGCAGGCCGTAGCCGGTGCCGATCTCGTCGTCACCGGTGAGGGTTCTCTCGATGCCCAGAGCCTGGCCGGCAAGGCTCCGGTTGGGGTCGCAAACGCAGCATCGCAGTCCGGCGTGCCGGTCGTTGCCCTTGTCGGTCGCCTCGAGGTCACTCCCGCCGAGCTGAAGTCCGTCGGTATCACCTGCGCTTATGCACTGCTCGAGCTCGAGCCCGACCCGGCAGTGGCGCAGCGTGACGCCGCCGCCCTCCTCGGGTGCCTGGCCGAGCGGGTGGGGGCCGGCCTCGCCGCTGGCAGGGAGTTCACGCTGTCCTGAGCGGCGTCCGCGATGGCCGCACGGGACGACCCTGACGTGGCGCTGGTCCTTCGGCGTGCTCTCGGTCCCGACCTGCCTCACCGTGGTGCTCGCCACTGCTCTCATTCCCGATGCCAAAGGGCAGCCGGCGGAGACCCGCGTCCCGATCGGTCGGGTGTTCCGTCTGCCTGGCGTCGCGCCGGTTCTGGATCTCACGGCATGGACTTTGACTGCCGTCGGGACGGCGTGGCTGACAGCCAAGCTCACACCGAAGCATGAACAGCTTCCGGGAGGATCTACGAACACGAACGACGAAGGAGGGTTCGCGATGACTCCTGGTAGCCCTTCCTCGTCGGTCCGCCGGCCGACAGATCCCCTCCTTGGCAAGTCCTGACCGGCCGCCGCGACAGCGTCGGCATCGATGTAGGTGATGGACGGCCGCCGCCCGGGACTCCTCGCCCGTGCGGCACGCCCAATGCCATCGTGGGGGTCAGTCCCACCAGGGCGCCCGGCCCATCTAGCGCCTGACGCTCGCAGGCCGGGGGTCAAGTGGAGTGGTGTACGACGTCGCGTGATTCGTCGGTGTCTGGTTAGGCGCTGATCGCGCCGGCGGGCTGGGTGTCCTCCTCGGGGTTCTTGGTGGTGATCAGGAGGAGGGGGACCGCTGCGAGCTGCACTGCCACGGTGCCCACGCCGCCCGCTGCTGCGTGCACGAGGAGGGTGTCCCCAGCTTGGACGTCGAGGTCACGCAGCGCGTTCAGGGCGGTCTGACCTGATGCGGACAATCCGCCTGCTTCGTGCCAGGGCAGGGTTGCTGGGCGGTGCACGACGTGGGTGGCATCCATGACGATGAGTTCCGCGTGAGCATCCAGGGTGCAGTAGCCCAGCACCTCATCACCTGCGGCGAAGCTGTTGACGCCTTCCCCGACCTCGTCAACGATCCCTGCGAAGTCGTTTCCCAGCACCTGCGGGAAGTTCGCGGGCATGAATCCCGCGAGATCCCCACGCCGGAAGGCGCAGTCGAAGGGCTGGAGACCAGCGGCGCGCATCCGTACACGAAGCTGTCCCGGCCCCGGGTGTGGGTCGGGTCGCTCGATGAGCTCGAGCACCGAGGGGTCGCCGTAGGTGGAGAACGCGACTGCACGGTGCGTCATCAGACGCCGCTCCTACCGTCGTTTGACGGTGTGACATCACGTCCGCGCATCCCGGGTTGGTCAAGACCCCAGCTGATCACACGGTGCGGGGTGATCCTGATGATCTCGTCGCTGGTGTAGCTGGAGGGCGTCGACTGTCCGGTCAGGGCCAGGGCCACGCCGCGGATCTCGATGCCTCGCACCGTCCATGGATCACGGGAGACAAGATCGTCGACGACCAGGGCGACCTGCGCGTTGTCGGCCACGTTGGCGAACTTGCGGCTGGCACCCAGAGCGCGCCCGGTGATGTCGAGGGTGCCGTTCGTGTCGTCGAGGCCGAAACCGACCGGATTGTTCTGCAGCGAACCATCGGGCCGTCGCGTCGCCAGCCGCCCGAGGGGTTGTTCGGTGAGGTAGGCGCGTTCACGCTCGGTGAAGATCATGTCCGGTACGATGCAGCTTCAACCTAGGTTGAGGTCAAGAGCAATCCCCTATGACGAGTTCCACACTGTTGACGGTGGGACAAGTAGCCCAGCGAAGTGGAGTCACCGTCTCAGCCTTGCCTTACCACGAACGACAAGGCCTCATCTCCAGCACCCGCAACGCGAGCAACCAGCACAGCAATGAGCGCGCAAGCTACGACCCCTGGC
>JACCVA010000120.1 GCA_013698435.1 Nocardioidaceae bacterium
CGTCGTGCTTGATCGACAGCTCACGGGACGGGATCACACCTTCGGTTTTGTAACCGATGTCGAGAAGCACCTCGTCACGGTCGACCTTGACGATGGTGCCGTCGACGATGTCGCCGTCGTTGAAGTACTTGATGGTGGCGTCGATCGCGGCGAGGAAGTCCTCCGCCGATCCGATGTCGTTCACCGCTACTTGCGGGGTCTCCTGCGGGGCGGGAGGGGCTTCGATGCTGGACGTCATGTAGGAGGGACTCCGATAGGTGGGTAGAAGTTGTGCGGGCGCGCGTCAGGCCCTTGATCGCTGTCCTGCCGAGTTGACCCCGGCCACAGAGGTGGCGGGTAAGAAGGCTGGTGGAACTGTCTAGGCGAGCACGGCCTGCTCCGTCTGAGGCATGCGGGCCTGAAGCGCACCGTCCAGAGTACGGGGCACGCGCCTCACGGGTCAACGCGAGGGTCCCCACCGGCCAGGCCTCAGCGTGGCGGCCAGCTCTCGGACCAGCTTGGTCAGGGTGGCGCCCTACGGGTCAACACGAGGGGTCTCCCAGGGCCATGCATGCAGGTCGCCCGCCCGCGCCTGTGCGCGCAGGAGGGTCGTCGCCAGCTCCCGGACCGCGTTGGACGCAACCCCGCCGGCCAGCTCGACCAGCGCCCACAGGTCAGCGGCCCGGCTCAACGCGAGCGGTTCGTCGACCAGCACCGGAGCATGCTCGACGAAGGTGCTGACGACCGCCTCGACGAAGTCGGGGTGACGCTCGAAGCGGGTCAGGTTGCCGAGGTCGGCGTACGGCGACCCGGCGTGGGCGAACTCCCAGTCGAGGATGCCGGTGACGTCGCCCGACTCGGTGTCCACCAGGATGTTCTTCGGGTTGAAGTCGCTGTGCACGAGCACGCGCCGGTTCAGCGCGGCGTCGCCGTCGCAGTCGCCGTCGAGCAGCGTCTCGGCGCCGTCGACAAGCGCCCGCAGCCGCTGCCAGTCGTGCTCCTGCCAGGCCGCGAGCCGGCCGCCGTCGCGGTGACTCTCGGCCCACTCGGCGAGGCCCCCCGCGGGGATGCCGTCGGTCGACAACCTCAGGTCGGCCCCGGCGAACATGCCGAAGCCAGGCATCGGGATGCCCGACAGGCGAGCCAGCACCCGCCCGAGCTGGTGGCCGATGACCACCCGGAGCTTCGGCGCCGCAGACGCAAGCACAAGGTCGAGCCGGGTTCCCGGCAGCAGCGACGTCACCACCACTGCGGGCTGGTCGTCGACGAGCGGCCGGGTCTCCAGCACGGCCGGCACCGGCAGCACACCGTCCAGCAGGCGCAGCAGGGCTGCGTCGACCTCCGCGCGCTCCGGTTGTCGCTGGTAGATGCGCAGCACGACCTGGTCGGCGGCCTCGTCGCCCACCAGGAATGTCTCGCCGCTGTAGCCACCCGCGAGGGGGCGCAACGGTATGCCGTTCCAGATCTCCACGTGCGTGAGTGTGCCGCACGATGCCGCCCATTGATAACCGCTCACGCAGCCGCGGATCGGCACGTCGGTGGCGTACGTCTTCCGACAGACGGCGGCAGATGGCGCGTTGGTGCGGCCCTCGGCGTACGTCTTGCGACACATGTCGGCAGGCGACACCGGGCAAGCCGGACCGCCCGAGCCACATCGGCGTGGCTCAGCCGTCAGCGGCTGACGCCCGCTCGTCAGGTTCGGCCAGCGTCCACCCGCTCACGTACGCGCAACGACACCCGACCACACGCTGGTCACGAGGGACGCTGGTAACGACCGCGGCGGTGCACGAGGGGTTGCTGCTCCTCGCCGACGTCCACGTGCTCGATCACGGTGTCGACGAGAACGGACCAGCCGACCTCGAGCGGATCGGCGTCGACGAGCCGTACGCCCGCCCAGCTGGACGCGTCGAGCACTCTCGGCCCCCAGCTGGTGTCCTCCCACTGCCCCAGGGTGAACACCCCGCCAGGTGCTGGTGCTTCGCCGGCGAAGGCGTCCGCGAGGTCGCGATGTCGCCACTCCAGCAGCTGCACCACGGCAGTGCGGACGTCGAGCAACCGCTCGCACAAGTCGGAGTCGGGGTCGAGCAGCGCTAGCACGTGCCCCGGTTCACCACGCGCCACGACGTACGACGACACCGTGAGGCCGGCGCGGCCGTGGCGACCGCTGCCCGCCGTCCACAGCGACACGGTCGCCCCGAGGCGGCCCCGCAACCGGCGTACTGGGTCGCGCTCGCCCTCGGGCTGCAGGAACGGGTGCTCGGAGTGGATCGTCACGGCGGCCAGCCTACGAGGGACGCTCGGCGCCCCACTGTCAGGCGGCACCGTGCAACCCTGGGTGCGATGGACACCCCTGCCGGCTTCGACGAGCTCGTCACGGACGAGCTTCCGCGGCTGCTGGCGGTGGCCGAGCTTCTCACCGGGCAGCCCCGCGCAGCGGAGTCGCTGGTGCTCGACACTCTTGTCACCGCCTACCGGAGCTGGCCGAGCCTGGGACGGTCGCGCGACCCTGCCGCCGCGGTCCGGCGGTTGTTGTTCTCGCGGTACTCGAGCGTGGCTCGCGCCGAGCGCAGGGCCTACGACAAGCGCGACCGCCACGACGCGTTGGAGCTGGACGAGCACCCAGCTGCACGGCAGCCGCGAGACGACGGCGACGCCGTGTGGCAAGCGGTTCTCGACCTCCCCCTGCGGGAACGGACCGCGCTGCTGTGGGCGTGGTCGAAGCGTGGCGACGACCGTATGCCTGCCCGGGTGGCGCTGCCTCGACCGCCGGCCCTCGACCGGATGGCTCGCGACGCCGCCCGTCGCCGTGCCGTCGCGCGGATCGCCGCCACTGTCGGCGTCTCGCCCGAGGACGAGATCAGTGATGGGCGCGGTGACGGACGGCTCTGGCTGGAGGGCGAGATCACTGCCACCCTCGACGCTCGCCACCGTGACGACGTCGAGGTTGCCCCGCTACGGGAGGCGCTGCGCGTCGAGACGGAGCACATCCGCCCCACACCGCACCGAGGCCGGCGGGCGGTCGCCGCGATCGCGGCGGTCGTGACCGTGGTGGTCGCGCTCGCCGTCGTACAGCTGTGGCCAGGCGACGACGTCGACGACACCGCCACTGGCACGCCCCTGCCCTCGGTGGCCGCGGCGCCGGACGGCACCCGACTGGTGGGCTTCGGCGACGTCGCGGTCGCCGTGCCGAGCCGGTGGAATTCCGAGACGAGCTGTCGGGCGAGTGTCAGCGACACCGTCACCTATGGCGACGCCGTCACCCGCCGCAACTGCGCGGCGGACACGGGGAAGGCGAGCGTGACGTTCGAGTCGCTCTCTCCGTACCCCCTGCCGTACCGGATGCCGCCGACCGCGACCGATGTGGTGGGCGGGCACCAGGTTTTCGCCCTCGGCGTGGTCAAGGGCTCAGCCGCCTACGAGCAGGTCGTCCTGGTGCCGATCTCCAGCTTCAAGATGACCGTGCGCTCACCCGACCGCTCCGTCATCACCAAGGTGGTCGCGTCGCTTCGCCTGGTCCCGGACGGCTACGTCGTGGTGCCCGTGTGCGAGGGGCACCGCGTCGGCGATGCCGTCGCTGACCTCGAGGCTGCCGGTCTCGGCCAGACCATTGCGCACGCGTCCGGTGTGTCGCAGCGCTACGGGTCGCCGCCCGTGACGTTCCAGAGTCCGGCGCCGGGATCCATCGTGCTCCGCGGCAGCAAGGTCAGGCTCGGCCTACCCAGCTTCTGATGTCGCGCAGCGCTTCGGCTGGGCACCGTGTCGGGCCGTTCTCAGCGGACGACCAGGCTCCCGCCGGTTGAGCGCAGCGGTCAGGTACGCAGCTTCGGCAGCACGTCGCGACCGAAGACCTCCATCCATTGGGTCTGGTTGCGACCGACGTTGTGCAGGTACACCTGGGTGATGCCGAGGTCGAGGAACCGCTGGATCTCGGCACGGTGGACGTCGGGGTCGGACGAGATCACCATCCGGCCGTCGAAGTCCTCCGCGCGCACGAGGGCGGCCATCTGCTCGAAGTCGTGCGGTGAGCGCACGTCCTGCTTGGAGAACTTCATGCCGCCGTTCGGCCACTGGGTGAGTGCGTTGTCGAGGGCCTCCTCGTCGGTGGGTGCCCATGACAGGTGCAGCTGGAGAAGCTTCGGCATGGCCGAAGGGTCCTTGCCCTCCGACTTCGCGCCTTCGTCGAACTTGGCGAGCACGCCGCTCACCTTCTCCGTGGTTGCTCCCGGCGTGATGATGCCGTCGCAACGGGCACCCGTCTTCTTCGCGGTGATCGGCCCCGCCGTCGCGATCAGGATGGGAGGGGGCGCCGCGGGCATCGTCCAGAGACGGGTCTTGTGCAGCTTGAAGTAGTCGCCGGCGTGCTTGACATCCTTGCCGGTGAACAGCTTCTGGATGAGCTCGACGGCCTCGAACAGCATCGTGATCCGCTCCGGGGCCTCGGGCCAGTAGCC
>JACCVA010000133.1 GCA_013698435.1 Nocardioidaceae bacterium
ACGAGAAGGGACGCGACGACAAGGTGCTGTGCGTGCCCTTCAACGATCCGCGGCAGGAGCACCTGCGCGACATCCACCACATGGCCGAGTTCGACCGGCTGGAGATCCAGCACTTCTTCGAGGTCTATAAAGATCTCGAGCCCGGCAAGTCTGTCGAGGGCGCGACCTGGGTCGGCAGAGCGGCCGCCGAGGAGGAGATCCGGGCGTCGTTCCAACGCCAGGTCGACACATACGGCGAGGGCGTCGGCACCGTCTTCACCGCGCCCAGCGCCGTGCCCGGCAACCCGGAGACCGGTCGCCACCCTCTCTGACGGCATCTCGTCTACGCTCCGCATGCTGCTGGGGTTGATCCGGCCCAGCTCCGGCAGCCTCCGACCGTTCGGCAGGTCACCGGGACCTGGAATGTGCACGTCTTCCGACACACAGCGGCAAACGGCACACGCCCGGCCCGGACAGCGCACGTCTTCCGACACACGGCGGCAAACGGAGTTCCTCGCCGGAGTACCTCAGACACGCATCGTCGACGTCGAGAGTCGCACCTTGTGAGTCGCGGGTGGATCAGCTCCGAACGGCGATCGGTGCCCGGATGAGCTCCTCCGGCACCGCGAAGCCGTCGGTCAGAGCTTCGGCGACCGGCGCGAGCTCCTCGCAGAGCCGACCGACCATGGCGGTGATTCCTTTGGACCTGGCGGTCGACAGCCGTCCGTGCTCGAGGAACCAGCCGCGGTCGGCTTCGATCGTCGCCAGCGCGTGCAGATCGACCAGGCGCTCGAGGACCGGTCGGACGGACTCGTCGGCGCGGGCGAGGCTGGCGACGAACGCCTCGAATACCAGCCGCTCCACATGGGCGCGTGCCATGGCGACGACGTGGTCCTGCACACCGGCGAAGACCGTGAACGCGTCACCGCCCTCGCTCATCCCGCGCTTGAGCCGCCTGGCCAGCCCCGCCCGCATGTGCTCCTCGCGCCAACGCAGCATGCCTGCCTGGTAGCGGCGGTCGAGCAGGCCGGCGTCGTCGTCCTTGCTCGGTACGGCGTCGCGCAGCCGCTCGATCAGCTGGCGCAGCGCCGTCTTCTCCACCACCGTGTCGACGGCGGTGGAGGCCACCAGCCTGACCATGCCGATGGGGTCGAGCTCGTTGAAGTTCTGCTTGAACTGGGTGAGCAGACCCTTGGCAACGAGCTGGAGCAGGACCGTGTTGTCCCCCTCGAAGGTCGTGAAGACCTCGGTGTCGGCCTTCAAGGCCGCGAGCCGGTTCTCCGCCAGGTAACCCGCGCCTCCGCACGCCTCCCGGCACACCTGGATCGCGTCTGTGGTGTGCCACGTCGCCAGCGCCTTCTGTCCGGCCGCCCGCGACTCGAGCACCCGCCGGTCCTGCGGCTCACCTCTCTCGCCCGGGAAGCTCTCGTGCAGAAGCAGGATCAGCTCCTGTTGCGACGCGGACAAGGCGTAGGCGCGCGCGATCAGTGGCAGCAGCCGTCGCTGATGGGTGCGGTAGGTCATCAACGTGACCTCCTCGCCCGAGCCGGGCGCGCCGAACTGGCGGCGCGTGTTCGCATATCGGGTGGCGATCGTGAGGGCGACCTTGCTGGCCGACAACGCCGAGCCACCGACCGACACGCGCCCCTGCACGAGCGTCCCGAGGGTGGTGAAGAAGCGACGAGTGTCGTCGTCGATCGAGCTGACGTAGCGCCCGTCGTCGTCGATGTCGGCGTACCTGTCCAGCAACGCTGTGCGTTCTATCGTCACGTGGTCGAAGCGGAGTCGGCCGTTGTCGACACCTTTCAGGCCCAGTTTCGGGCCACAGTCCTCGATGTTCACGCCCGGCATCGGTCGGTGCTGGTCGTCGCGGATCGGGACCATGAACGCGTGCACGCCGTGCGACTCGTTGCCCACCACGAGCTGGGCGAAGACGACGGCCATGGTGGCGTGCGCAGCTGCGTTCCCGATGTAGTCCTTGCGACCGGAGTCCGTCGGGGTGTCGACCACGAACGCCCGCGAGGCATGGTCGTACGTCGCCAGGGTCTCGCAGGCGGCGACGTTGGAGCCGTGGCCGGTCTCGGTCATCGCGAAGCAGCCGAGCAGCCGCCCGGAGATCATGTCGGCCAGGTAGCGCTCGTGGTGACGCTCCGTGCCGAGGTGCCAGATCGCACCGCCGAAGAGGCCGAACTGCACACCGGCCTTCACCATCAGCGAGAGGTCGGAATAGGCCAGCGCCTGGATGGCGGTGATCGAGGCACCGATGTCGCCGCCGCCCCCGTACTTCGTCGGGAACCCGATGCCTGTCTGCCCAGCCGCGGCCAGGTCGAGCAGGGCAGCGAGCACGGTCTCACGGAACTGGTCCTGGGGCTGCTCGATCTGCTGGTCGAGGATCTCTGCGCGGGCGGCGAGCTCGGCACGGATCTTCGTAGCAACGTCGGCGTACGGCGCGTCGAGGTAGCCGGCGAGGAGAGCGGAATCAGGGCTCGGCAGCGGCTCAGCGGCAGCGGTCATAGCGAAAGGGTGCCAAACGTGCACCGACGTCGCGCCGGCAGGGCGAACCGCGGTCCGGGTCCCCCAGCCGCCCGGGTCAAGGCCGGCTGAAGAAGTCCGGGGTCTCCCAGTACCAGATGCTTTCGACCTTGACCGGGACACCGGTGCGGGCCGCGTGGATCATGTTTCCGTTCCCGATGTAGAGCCCCTCGTGGAAGATCGTGTTCGGGTCCGAGGAGTTGCTGGCCCAAAACACCAGGTCGCCCGGCCGTAGCTGGCTGGACGAGATCGGTGTCGTCGCGGCGTACTGCGCCACCGAGTAGTGCGGCAGGTAGACGCCCGCGGTCGCCCAGGCGCCCATGGTCAGGCCGGAGCAGTCCCAGGAGTCGGGACCGGCTGCACCCCAGACGTAGGGCTCACCGAGCTGCGCGTAGGCGAAGTTGATCGCCGTTTGTGCGCTGCCTTGGGTGGCCGGTGGTGAGGGCGGAGGAGGCGGCGGAGGCGGAGGCGGAGGCGGAGGCGGAGGC
>JACCVA010000140.1 GCA_013698435.1 Nocardioidaceae bacterium
CGGTTCCGGTCGTGAGACCGCGATCCGCTCGCTGGGTGCGGTCGGCCTCGAGGTCGGCACCATCCAAGACGTCACCCCCAGTCCGCACAACGGTTGCCGCCCTCCCAAGCGGCCCCGCGTCTGATCCCGAGTTAGGAGACTGATTTACCATGGCCCGTTACACCGGACCCATGACGAAGAAGTCGCGCCGCCTGGGGGTCGACCTCATCGGTGGAGATGCGGCTTATGAGCGCCGTCCGTACCCGCCCGGTCAGCACGGCCGCGGGCGCATACGCGAGTCGGAGTACCGCAACCAGCTGATGGAGAAGCAGAAGGCTTGCTACACCTATGGGGTGCTGGAGCGGCAGTTCCGCAACTACTACAAGGAAGCCAGTCGGCGTCCCGGCAAGACCGGTGACAACCTGCTGCAGATGCTCGAGACGCGTCTTGACAACGTCGTCTACCGAGCCGGCTTCGCGCGCACACGTCGCCACGCCCGGCAGCTGGTCAACCACGGCCATTTCCGGGTCAACGGCATCAAGGTCGACATCCCGTCGTACCAGGTCTCGGCTCACGACGTCATCGACGTCCGCGAGAAGTCGATCGAGATGACGCCGTTCATCGTGGCCCGTGAGACCCACGGTGAGCGACTCGTGCCTGCGTGGCTCGAGGTGATCACCAACAAGATGCGGGTGCTCGTGCACCAGGTGCCGGTTCGTCAGCAGATCGACGTCCCGGTCCAGGAGCAGCTCATCGTCGAGTACTACTCCAAGAAGTAGCAACGACATCGGCGCGTGGCGCCGATGGCTGTCTTGTGGGGGCCAGCCCCCACACCCCTGTCATGGTTGCGATCATCCTAAGCAACTGTGGTGGGAAACCTATCCACAGATCTACGCCGTCAAATAGAGGGTGGCGTAGGAAGGAAGAAATACAGTGCTTATTGCTCAGCGTCCGAGCCTGGCCGAAGAGGTCGTCGACGATCACCGCTCGCGGTTCTCGATCGAGCCCCTCGAGCCCGGCTTCGGCTACACCCTCGGCAACTCACTTCGCCGAACCCTGCTGTCGTCCATCCCTGGTGCGGCGGTCACGTCGATCCGTGTCGACGGTGTGCTGCACGAGTTCTCGACCATCCCGGGCGTCCGTGAGGACGTCACCGAGGTGATCTTGAACCTCAAGCGACTCGTCGTCTCCTCCGAGCAGGACGAGCCCGTCACCATGTACCTGCGCAAGCAGGGGCCGGGTGTCGTCACCGCCGCGGACATCGCGCCACCGGCCGGTGTCGAGGTACACAACCCCGAGCTCGTGCTCGCGACCCTCAACGACAAGGGCAAGCTCGATATGGAGCTTGTCGTCGAGCGCGGTCGTGGCTACGTGTCGGCCGTCCAGAACAAGAGCGCCGACGCAGAGATCGGCCGTATCCCGGTCGACTCGATCTACTCGCCGGTGCTCAAGGTCACCTACAAGGTCGAGGCGACCCGTGTCGAGCAGCGCACCGACTTCGACCGGCTCATCATCGACGTCGAGGCGAAGCCCTCGATGAAGCCGCGCGACGCGCTGGCGTCGGCGGGCAAGACTCTCGTCGAGCTCTTCGGTCTGGCGCGTGAGCTGAACGTCGAGGCTGAAGGCATCGACATCGGCCCGTCGCCCGTCGACGAGCAGCTGGCCGCTGACCTCGCCCTCCCGGTCGAGGACCTCAACCTCACGGTTCGGTCCTACAACTGCCTCAAGCGCGAAGGCATCCACACCGTGGGTGAGCTGCTCTCTCGCAGCGAGCAGGACCTGCTCGACATCCGCAACTTCGGTTCGAAGTCGATCGACGAGGTCAAGGCCAAGCTCGCCGAGATGGGTCTGGCGCTCAAGGACAGCGCTCCTGGGTTCGACCCCTCCTCCGTCGTCTACGACGACGATGATGACGCCAGCTTTGTCGAAGACGAACAGTATTGAGCAGCGTCGAAGACGAACAATACTGATCAAGAACCAGGAACCGTTGGCCGAGGTGACGACGCCGAGGACCCGAAGGGCCGTCAAAAAGCGAAGCGAAGGCCCGAGGGCCTTGACGGCGTCGCCGACAGCCAGCGGCAAGACAGCACGACAACACTTCAGCACGACCGCACCACCACCCACATCTATCCGAGTACCTGATACGGCTCGGAAGAGGAGAACGACATGCCTACCCCCAAGAAGGGCGCGCGTCTCGGCGGCAGTCCGTCGCACCAGAAGGCGATTCTCGCCAACCTGGCTACGAGCCTCTTCGAGCACGGCGCGATCACGACGACCGAGGCCAAGGCCCGCATGCTGCGGCCGTACGCCGAGCGGCTGATCACCAAAGCCAAGCGCGGTGACCTGCACAACCGCCGCCAGGTGGCGTCGGTCATCCGCGACAAGACGGCCGTGCACGTGCTTTTCACCGAGCTGGGTCCCCGCTACGCCGATCGTCCCGGTGGCTACACCCGCATCACCAAGCTCGGCCCCCGCAAGGGCGACAACGCACCGATGGCCGTGATCCAGCTCGTCACCGAGGAGCTCACGACCACCGCTCGTTCGACCCGGTCGAGCAGCTCCTCCCGCTCAACGGCGTCTACGGGTGCCACGGCAGCGACCGGCGCCGCAAGCCCGGCCGTTGCTACGGAGCCTACGGACACCACACTGGCCGAGGCGGAGCCGACGGAGCCTCTCGACGCCGACGCCGACACCGACTCTCAGGCGGAGGCAGAGCAGGCCGGGGCCCAGGAGGCCGTGGCGGAGCAGGAACCCGACGGCGAGACCGTCCAGGAGACGGGTGACGAGACCGGCGACGCCGCCACTCCTGCTGAGGGCGAAGAGTCGAAGTAGCGTGAGCACGCGCCAGCGGGCTCTGGTGCTGGGCGGCGGCGGCATCACCGGCATCGCCTGGGAGCTGGGAGTGCTCGCCGGCCTGAAAGAGCGCGGCGTTGACCTCACCGCCGCGGACATCGTGATCGGTACGTCGGCCGGATCGGTGGTCGGTGCCCAAATCACCAGCAGCACTGACCTCGAGGTGCTGTACGACGGCCAGCTCGCGGACCCTTCTGGCGAGGTCGGGGCGCGGCTGGGGTTGGCGGTCGGGCTGCGTTACCTGATCTATCTGATGCTCCCGGGCTCGAGCCAGGACAAGCGTCGTCGCCTGGGTCGTGCGGCGCTCAGAACCACGACCGTGCCGGTGTCGGAACGTGTCGAGATCATCCGCGAGCGGCTCGTCAGGGCCGAGTGGCCGGCGTCGAAGTTGTTGGTCACCGCCGTCGAGGCCGAGACCGGTCGCTTCGAGGTGTTCGACCGCAACTCGGGTGTGGGCCTGGTCGACGCCGTGGCTTCGAGCTGTGCGGTGCCGCTGGTGTGGCCGCCGGTGCCGGTCAACGGACGCAGCTATGTCGACGGCGGCGTACGCTCCGCCACCAACGCTGACCTCGCCACCGGTGCGGACGTCGTCGTCGTGCTCGCGCCGCTGAGCCAGTCGCTCAGCAAGTCCACCCGGGTCGACACCCAGCTGGCCCGGCTGGGCACCCAGGTGCAGTCGGTGGTGGTGCGCCCCGACGCCCGCGCGTTGAAGGCGATCGGTCGCAACGTGCTCGACCCTGCCAGGCGTGCCGATGCGGCCCGTGCGGGGCGTGAGCAGGCGTCGGACGTCGCCGCCGAGGTCAGCGCCGCGTGGCGGTCGGCCGACGAGGACTGACGCCGAACGCGCCGGGCTTCTCAGCGGCCCGGGTCGACCAGGCCGAAGCGGTAGATGTCCCGCGCCCGGTAGACCTCATCTGGGCGGAGAACCGCACTCGGGAACTCGTCGTGGTTGGGTGCGTCGGGGAAGTTGTGCGGCTCCAGGCACAGCGCGTCGGTCTGCCGGTAGCTCGCCCCGCCGCGTCCCCGAAGGGTGCCGTCGAGCAAGTTGCCGGAGTAGAACTGGACGCCGGGACGGTCGGTCCACACTTCGAGAGAGCGTCCCGACTGAGGGTCCTCCACGCGGGCCGCGCGTCTCACGCCGCCCGGCTCGGTGGCAGAGTCGTCCAGCACCCAGGTGTGGTCGAAGCCGTGCGTTCGCCTGAGCTGGGTGTCCGCACCCCGGATCCGGTCCCCGATCCGCGTGGCGCTGCGCAGGTCGAAGGGTGTGCCCTCCACGTCCCTGAGCTCCCCCGTCGGGATGAGCGCCTCGTCGACGGGCAGGAAGCGCGAGCCGTCGACGACGATGCACTGGTGCTCGACCGTGCCTGTCCCGGTCAGGTTCAAGTACGTGTGGTTGGTCAGGTTGACCACGGTGGGTGCGTCGGTGCGTGCTTCGTACTCGACGACAAGGTCGTTGCCGTCGACGGTGTAAGTCACGATTGCCTCGAGCTGCCCAGGGAAACCCATCTCCGCGTCGTCGCTCATGCGCTGCAGGCGGACGGCGCTGGTCGCCGGGTCGGGGTCTGCCTGCCAGAGCCGGCGGTCGAAACCCTCGGGCCCGCCATGAAGCGTGGTCGGCCCCTCGTTGGTGGCAAGCCGATGGCGGACCCCGTCGAGCGTGAACGTGCCACCCGCGATCCGGTTCGCGAATCGCCCTACGCACGCGCCGAGATAGTCGCGGTCGTGCTCGTAGCCGGCTACGTCGTCGAAGCCCAGCACAACCTCACCGGGTTGCCCCCTGGCGTCGGCGCTGATGATCGACGCGATGCGAGCACCCCAGGCGATCACCTCCACCCGCAGCGTCGAGCTCTCGAGGCGGATGCGGTCAACACTCTCGCCTGACGACAGCTGTCCGTAGGGCTCCCGGGCTGCTATTTCGGTGCCTTCGCGGCGAGCACGTGCATGCAACCGGCCCTGTCGTCAGCACCAGCGGTGAGTCTTGTCATACGTGCACTCCTACCTAGGCAAAGCGGTGTTCGAGTCATCTTGCCGGACCGTCGCGCTGTCTGCACCCTCCCGCGTCGACGGGCACCAGTGCCGTCAGGGGAACGGAGGCGGCACGACACAATGGCGCATGTGACGACGGACCGTAGCGACAGCACCGTGCGGTTGCGGTTCGATGTCGCTTACGACGGCACGGAGTTTGCGGGGTGGGCTGAGCAGCCGGGTCTGCGGACGGTGCAGGAAACGGTCGAGACCGCGATCGGCACCGTTGTGCGGCTGCCGACGGTGCGTCTTACCGTCGCCGGCCGAACCGACGCCGGGGTCCACGCGCGCGGACAGGTATGCCACGCCGACGTCCGGACCGCTGCCCTGAGCCGGCTCGGAGGTGTCGACCGGCTCGTGCAGCGGCTTGGACGCCTGCTTCCGGACGATGTGCGCGTCCTGGTTGTGCGTGCAGCACCGGCAGGTTTCGATGCACGCTTCTCCGCGGTTTTTCGGCGTTACGCCTACCGCGTCAGTGACGACCCGACGGCTGCCGACCCCTTGCACCGGCGGCACGTGCTGACGTGGCCGCGACGGCTGGATGAGGCGCTGATGAACACCGCCGCGCAACGGCTGGTCGGCGAGCACGACTTCGCCGCCTTCTGCAAGCGGCGTGA
>JACCVA010000198.1 GCA_013698435.1 Nocardioidaceae bacterium
CTCGAGGACGACGTCGACGTCTCCCGGGGTGACATGATCTGCCGACCGCAGAACGCGCCCCAGCCCAGCCAGGACATCGACGCGATGATCTGCTGGATGTCGTCGACCCCGCTGCGGCCCCGCCAGAAGCTGTCCATCAAGCACACCACCCGGACAGCCCGCGCGATGATCAAGGACGTGCAGTACCGCCTCGACGTGAACTCGCTGCACCGCGACCTCGAGACCAAGGAGCTCGTGCTCAACGAGATCGGCCGTGTGCAGCTTCGCACCACGTCGCCGCTGCTGTGCGACCCCTACGAAAAGAACCGCACGACCGGATCGTTCATCCTGATCGACGAAGCCACCGGTGTGACGGTCGGCGCGGGCATGATCAACACCGCCAGCTGACGCCTGCGTAGGCCGGCCGGCTCAGAACATCGCGGAGACGTCCGGGGGCTGCACCGCCATGCGCGGTACGTCGGCCTCGACGGCCGCGTCGGACGCGGTCGGTGCGGTGCCGCCGAGGTGCGCCGGGTGCCGGTCGTCGGGGCAGCCCGGCCGGGGCTGATCTCGGTGGCGTTGCTGTACGCCGGTGACCAGCTGCTGCAGCTGTCTGCCGAGCTCGACCGTCGCGTCCTGGACGCTGCCATCCGTTGGCACGGTGATCGGCGGGCTCACCGCGATCGAGACCGCCCGGCCGCGACGCACGCTGATCGGCAGCCCGGCGGTGGCGATCCGCTGGGGCCCCCACACCGCCACCAGCACGACAGGCGCGCCGGTGCTGCGGCTGAGCGCGACCGCGCCCGGCATGAGAGCCCGCACCGTGAACGAGCGGCTGATGCCTGCCTCCGGGAAGACACCGACGACCTCGCCACGGATCAGGGCGGCCCGCGCCTCAAGGAAGGCGCCGGCGGGCGCGGCCCGGTCGACCGGGAGGTGGCGCATGGCGGTCATGGCCGGCCCCACGATGGCGGTGTGCCAGACGTCGTAGCGGGTCAGGAAGCGCACGAACCGGCCACTGGGGCGAGCCACAAGACCCACGAAGATGAAGTCGAGGAAGCTGACATGGTTGCTGACCACGATGGCGGGCCCGGCTCGTGGGATGTGTTCGGCGCCGTCGACCCGGATCCGCAGCCCCAGCAACCGAAACAGCAGCCGCGAGGCAGCGATGGCGAGCCGGTAGACCAGATCCACGCCGCAAGTATCGCGATTCGTCCGCCTGAAGGCGGGTCGTTCTCGCCCGAGCCGGCCGGACGAACCCGCGGTGGAGCGGTTCAGCGGCTGGCGCGGACGTGCAGGCCGACGTCGGGATCGACGACGGCTTCCTGCGACGCAGCGATCCCATCGACGAGGAGGGGTACGCCGACGTCGACGTTGCGCTTCACCAGCGCGAGCGCGATCGGGCCGAGCTCGTGGTGCCGAGCAGACGTCCCGACGGCGCCGACAGCACGGCCGTCGGCCACGACATCGGTCTTGTGCCCGGGCAACCGGTCGGCCGAGCCGTCGAGGTGGAGCAGTACCAGCCGGCGCGGGGGGCGGCCGAGGTTGTGCACCCTGGCCACCGTCTCCTGGCCGCGGTAACAACCTTTGTCGAGGTGCACCGCGGAGCCGATCCAGCCGACCTCGTTGGGGATCGTTCGGTGGTCGGTGTCGAGATGGAGTCTGGGCTCACCGCGAGCGATCCGCAGCGCCTCGAAGGCCCAGAGACCGCACAGCGCCTCTGACGTTGACGCCTCGAGCTCCGCGCGGCTGACCAGCTCGACCGATTCGGGACCGCGCGCCATCACCGCCCACTCCTCGGTGACGTCGCTCACCTCGACGCGCATCATGAACCGCATCGCGTCGAGCCAGGCGACCAGCGGGGCGGCCTCGCCAGGCCCGACGTGGGCCCAGAACACGGCTCCGTCGTCGTACCCGCTCATTGCGTGCTCGACGTGGCCGTGCGGCGACAGCACCAGCGTGGCCACCCACTGGCCGGGCGCGAGTCCCTCCACGAACTGGGTGGTGAGCGAGTGCAGCCAAGGCAGCCGGTCTGGTCCCTCGATCCGCACGACCTCACGGTGAGACAGGTCGACGGAGCCGTCACCGGCGAGCAGCGTCTTCTGCTCCCGCAGCGGGTCGCCGTAGTGGGCCGCGACGCCTGCGTCGACTCCATCGGCCTCCACCGCGCGCGGCGCCCGCAGCAACGGGCTCGACCATCTCATCGTGCGCAGCTCGCGCACTCGCCGAACACAGTCAGATGCCCCACATCTGCTTCAAACCCGTGCTGCTCTCTGAGCATTCCTGTCATCGGCTCGATCTCGGCCGGCTCCACCTCGGTGATCCCACCGCAGCCACGGCAGACCAGGTGGACGTGCTCGGGTGCCGTTGCGGCGTGGTACGTCGGGGCTCCGTGGCTGAGATGTGCGTGGTTGACAAGTCCGAGCTGCTCGAGCAGCTCGAGGGTGCGATAGATGGTGGAGATGTTGACGCCGGAGGCACGCTCGGTGATCCAGGCATGCGCGTCCTCGGGAGTCGCGTGGCCGAGCGTAGTGACCGCGTCGAGCACGAGCCGCCGTTGCGGGGTGAGCCGATAACCCCGTGCCTTCAGCCGCTCCTGCAGGTCCATCCGGCCAGTCTACGAGGCGGCCTGCTACTCAGACCTTTGCAAGCGCGCCCAGATGTGCGGCTGGATCTGCTGGCCCACCGCGGCCATGTCGAAGGTCCACAGCAGGTCACCCTCGACGAGACCGTACAACCGGTGTCCGCCGACGTACTCCTTGGCGCTCTCGGTGCGGACGACCGCGTCGGTGGAGAGCTCGATCTTCGCCCCGTCGACCTTGCCGTAGTAGATCTCGACAAAGCCCGTCGGGTGCGCCAGCACCAGCTCGATCCCGCCTTCGCGCTGCGGCCGCACGAACCCCGTCTCCAGCGCGAGTGGCCGGACCTCGTTTCCCTCGGCGTCGATCAGCCAGGTGCGGCTGAAGTAGTGGAGAAAAGGTCGCCCGTCATGGGTGAACGCCACCTCCTGGCCGAACTGGAAGGCGTCGATCGTCGGGTAGTCACCGTGGCCGTTGCCCTGCCAGTGCCCGAGCAGGAACGACACTGGCATCACGTCAGGATGCAGATCGGAGGGAATCTGGAAGGGCATGCGTGCGCTCAGGGTCAGCTGTCGCTGGTCGGCTTCGGGCCGCGGACGAGCGCGTAGACGGTGTAGCCGGCGAGACTCGTGGTGACGACGCTGCTGACGACCAGCAACATGCTGAAGAAGAACTCCACGCCTGGAGTCTAACGATCAGCCTTACCCGCTCAGCCCAACGACACTGTGGATCACCGCGCTGCACCGCTGATGCGCCTAGCCCCGCGCTTTGACCTTCAGGAAGTCGCGTGCCTCGATGGTCGACATGGCCGGCCGTTGTGCGAGGTCGGCCAGGGCTGCGGCACGTGAGACGAGCTCCTCGTTGTGCTTGACGGGCACGCCGCGGGCGAGGGTCAAGGTGTCTTCCATCCCCACTCTGAGGTGGCCGCCCTTCGAGAGCGAGGCGAACGCAACCGCAAGTGAGGTGCGACCGATCCCGGTGGCCGACCAGGAGGTCACCGCCGACGGCAGTGTCTGGACCGAAGCGACCAAAGCGTCCGCGGTCCCGGGCATCCCTCCGGGAACACCCATCACCAGGTCGCAGTGCACCTGGCCGCCGTACGGCAGCCCGAACATGTTGAGCAGACGGTGCAGCGCGTGCACGTGGCCGAGGTCGAATAGCTCGAACTCGGGTACGACCTCGCGCTGCTGCGCGAGTTGGTAGAGCTCGGCGACGAACGGCCACGGGTTCATGAAGACGTCGTCACCGAAGTTGGTCGTCCCCATCGTGAGCGAGCAGGAGTCGGGCTCGGCATCCAGCACCCGCAGTCGCTGGTCGAGCGGATCGTGTACAGATCCGCCGGTCGACAGCTGCACGACGAGGTCGGTGCGCTCACGGATCGCCGCCACCGAGTCGGAGAGCAGCCCGATGTCGAGGGTGGGACGGTGCTGCGCATCGCGGATGTGCAGGTGGATCATGGCCGCACCGGCGGCCTCGCAGCGCACCGCTGTCTCAAGCAGCTCCTCCGGCGTCGTCGGCAGCGCCGGCACCGCCTCCTTTGTCGACTCCGCGCCCGTAGGGGCGACGGTGATCAGCGTGGTGGGGTGGGGCGCAGCCAGCATGGGCGACATCGTGCCAGACTCGTCGCGACGGCAGACGCGCCACCGGGATGCGGTCCGGCGTACGACAACATGGGCGGGGGTGTCATGCGGGCGGTGGTCCAGCGGGTGACCAGCGCGAGCGTGACTGTCGACGAGGTGGTGGTCGGAGCCATCGACGGCCCGGGGCTGCTGGTGCTGCTGGGCGTCACCCACGACGACACCGACGCTGACGCCGCCGCCCTGGCCGCCAAGGTGTGGAAGCTGCGGATCCTGCACGAGGAGAGGTCCGCGAGCGACCTGGCCGCACCCGTGCTCGTCGTCAGCCAGTTCACGCTGTACGCCGACACCCGCAAGGGCCGGCGCCCATCCTGGTCCGCGGCAGCGCCGGCAGCTGTCTCGGAACTTCGCTACAACTGCTTGTGCGCTGCATTGAGAACCCTCGGCGCGCACGTCGAGACCGGTGTTTTCGGCGCCAACATGCAGGTGACGTCGTGCAACGACGGCCCCGTCACGCTGATCCTGGACACGTAGTCGCACTCACCGGGTCCAGGTGGCCTTCACGCCGGGTGAGAGCTACCTGAGTGTTCTCAGCCCGCTCTGCAGCGATTTCTGCTGCGTGCGAGTTCTTGTCACACTGGGAAATGGCCCAGGTCAGCGCGGTACTCTGACGCTGACCGCCTCACACTCGCAAGGGGTTCCATGGCAGACCGACCACCAGCCGACTCTGACGAGCCGACAGATCGGTCTCCTCACGCCCAGCCCAGCTCCCCCGACGATTCCGCCGACGCCGACGAGAGTGGCAGCACGCCGGAAGGCTCCGCCCCAGCCGGGGCGTCGAGCACCGGGCGAGCCGGCAGCACGCCCGCGGCTGAGCCGAGCCGGCACTTCTTTCGCCGACACCGGACTCTGCTGGTCGCGCTCGGGCTGGTCCTGCTGCTGGTCCTGGGCACCTCGGCCGGTTACCTCTACTGGGCGAACAGCCGGATAGCCGCCATCCCACGCGTCGAGGCAGGGATCACCCCCGACCCCAAGAAGAACCACAACGAGGCGACGTATCCGCTCAACATCTTGTTGCTGGGCGCCGACCACGGAAATGTGGGGCAGTCGGTGGCGGAGGATCTCGCCGACGGTAAGTGGACCCCGTTCGAGCACCTCAGCGACACGATCATGGTGCTGCACATCCCCGCCGACCGGAAGTCGGCACAGCTCATCTCCATCCCCCGGGACAGCTGGGTCAAGATCCGGGGCTACCCGTACAGCAACGGTCGCGGCAAGATCAACGCCGCCTTCTCGTACGGTGGCCCCGAACTCGCCGTCGAGACGGTGCGAAGACTCACCGGCATGACGATCGACCACGTGGCGATGATCGACTGGGTCGGCTTCCGTGAGCTCACCGAGGCTCTCGGCGGTGTCCGGGTCTACATCCCCGAGAGCTTCACCGACACCAGCCAGAACGTCGAGTGGGTCAAGGGTTACGAGACGCTCGAGGGGGAGCGTGCGCTGCAGTACGTCCGCACCCGCCACGGCCTGCCGGGACCGGTCAAGGACGACTTCGGCCGCATCGCTCGCCAGCAGAACTTCCTGCGAGCACTGATGGGCAAGCTGTTGGCCCACAGCACCACCCGGAACCCGATCCGCTTCGGAAAAGTGCTCAACACGTTGACGAAGTTCCTCACCGTCGACAACAGTTGGGACAACGACGAGATCCGCAACCTTGCCCTCTCCGTGCGCGACATCCAGTCCGAGGACGTCGACTTCGTCACCGCGCCTTTCGGGAGCTACGACACGGTCGACGGGCAGAGCATCGTCCGGCTCGACGAGCGCAAGCTGCGGCAGCTGATCCGCACCGTGGAGAACGACCACATCCAGCGCTACCTCAAGAAGTACCCCGAGCAGAAGCTGGCAGGGGACAAGTCGATCAACTGAGGCGTTCCGAGTCTGGCGAAGGACCGCAGCGGGCTACGAGCCGTGTCGGCCGTAGTCGTCGTCCAGGCGCTCGATGTCGTCCTCGCCGAAGTAGGCACCGGTCTGCACCTCGATGAAGACAAGGTCGGTCCTCCCGACGTTCTGCATCCGGTGTGCCGTCCCAACCGTCACGTCGATGGTGGAGCCGACGCCCACCTGGTGCTCGACGTCGTCCAAGGTGACCACCCCGTCACCGGCCACGATCACCCAGTGCTCGTCACGGTGGCGGTGCCGCTGGTAGCTGAGCCGCTTGCCTGCGGCCACACAGATGCGCTTGACGCGAAACGTGTCGGCCGTGTCGACGACCTCGTAGTATCCCCAGGGACGGTCGTCGCGCTCGATGGCCACGGCTGCATCCCTTCACGGCGGCGCGGTGCGGCCACGGCAGGCCAGCATCTCGAGCGACAGTGTAGACAACGACAACCCTGTGTGGTGCCTCGGCGGTGACGTCAGACGCTGATCCGAACCTCCGCGACATCGCCTCGCGCTGCCTTCACCGTGCGGTCGACCGGGGTCACCTTCGGTGCCAGCGCCCGCAGCGTCCAGTCGCCCGGTGCCGCGAAGAAGCGGAACTGACCGGTCGCGCTCGTCGGCACCTCCGCGGTGAACTCACCTGTGCGGTCCAGCAGCCGTACGTACGCGTTGGCGACCGGCTCGTCCTCATGGACGACGACGCCCTGGATGATCGACTCCGTGGCGACATCAACCCCCTCGAGGCTGGGCCCGCCCCGGGTTGCTCCGCACACTCAGGCCTCCCCGGGCTCGTCGCCGGTGGCGACAGGTACGCCGACGAGGGAGCCGTACTCCGTCCACGAACCGTCGTAGTTCTTCACGTTCGGCTCGTCGAGGATCTCGTGCAGCACGAACCAGGTGTGCGCACTGCGCTCCCCGATACGGCAGTAGGCGATTGTGTCCTTCGAGCCGAACTCGACGCCGGCCTGCTGGTAGAGCGTCTTGAGCTCCTCGTCCGACTTGAAGGTGCCGTCGTCGTTGGCCGCCTTGCTCCAGGGGATGTTCGCAGCGGTCGGCACGTGCCCGCCGCGCTGCGCCGACTCCTGAGGCAGGTGCGCCGGAGCGAGCAGCCTGCCGGCGTACTCGTCAGGCGAGCGCACGTCGACGAGGTTCTTGCTGCTGATCGCGGCGATGACTTCGTCGCGGAACGCGCGGATGTCGAGGTTCGGCTCCTTCGCGGTGTACGACGCGGGGCTGCGCGTCACCGCCTCGTCGGTCAGCTCGCGGGAGTCCAGCTCCCACTTCTTGCGGCCGCCGTCCATCAGCAGCGCCTTCTCGTGCCCGTACAGCTTGAAGTACCAATAGGCGTAGGCAGCGAACCAGTTGTTGTTACCGCCGTACAGCACCACCGTGTCGTCGTCGCTGATGCCGCGGCTGGAGAGCAGCTGCTCGAACTGCTCCTTGTTGACGAAGTCACGCCGCACGGGGTCCTGGAGATCTTCCTTCCAGTCGACCTTGACGGCGCCACGGAGGTGGCCCTTGTCGTAGGCGCTGGTGTCCTCGTCGACCTCGACCAGGACAACACCGTCATCGTCGAGATGGCTCTCGACCCAGTCGGCGTCGACCAATACGGCTTCGCGGCTCATGCGGATTACCTCCATTGA